>CAZFLF010000877.1:0-3678 GCA_964519825.1 uncultured Pirellulaceae bacterium
AGTTGGCATAGTTGCGGGAAAACAGTTCGCGGTGCAATGCAAAGGGGACTTCCGGCCGGAGGAGCTCCGAAGCAAGTCGTTGCCAACGAGCAACGGGTTCGCTCTCTTGCCACGCCTGGGAAATCCGTCGGCTGAAATCTTCCGCTTGCGCAACACTGCAACCAAGGGCCCGCAATTCCTCACTATTCAGGGGAGTCGAAACGTGATGGAGCATACATGCAATAAAAAATGCTAAGTTACCCGCTCAGGGGTCGAGGCAGAGTAGTTTGAACTCTCTTGTCGAACAACCGTCCCCGCAAGAAAGTGCTTCCTACCCGAAGGCCTGGCGGTGCGCCGCGTCGCCATGAGTTGACTCGGTTACGCAATGTGCTCCCTACCGCTCGCCGCCACCTCATGACCACGCTTATTCTTGAACTTTGCCTCGCATGCTAATAGGTTATCGGGGCTGAGCAGCGCACAGGCATGCAGCGCCCGGCACGAGTCGGCGGCATTTTGCTGCTGGCGATTTCTCAATCAGGCAATCTTTTTTCGATGGTTCACCAGATGCGGCCGGCGATTGAGAAGTGTCCAGCGTGTCAGCAAGTGCTGGCACGGGAGTCCCGATTCTGTCCATCTTGCGGCGAGCCAGTCGAAGCTCTGACCGGCGAGGCGACCGGAGCGTTCCAGCCGCCGGAGAAACTCGAACCGGTGACCTCACGCGCCCCGCTGGCGCGGGATCAGCCGCGGTTCACGCCGGGCCAACTGATCGCAGGTCGCTACCGAATCGTGGCGCTGCTGGGGCAAGGCGGTATGGGCGAGGTCTATCGAGCGGATGATCTTAAGCTCGGACAATCGGTGGCGCTCAAGTTTCTGCCGGCACAACTGACCGACGAGCCGGAGCGGCTGGCGCGGTTTCACGGCGAAGTGCGAATTGCGCGACAGGTATCGCACCCCAACGTCTGCCGGGTCTATGACCTGGCCGAAAACCACGGCCAGCCTCTGTTGACGATGGAGTATATCGATGGCGAAGATCTCGCTTCGCTACTCACACGGATCGGCAGACTGCCGGAAGAGAAGGGGATTGAACTCGCGCGGCAACTGTGCCTGGGCTTGGCTGCGGCGCACGACAAGGGCGTGCTGCATCGCGACCTCAAGCCGGCCAACGTCATGCTCGATGGCCGGGGACAAGTCCGGATCACCGACTTCGGCCTGGCGTCCTTCGCCGAGACGGTCCACGACGTGCGTTCAGGCACGCCGGGATATATGGCACCGGAACAGCTAGCCGGCAAAGAGGTATCCATTCAGAGTGACCTCTTCTCGCTGGGCTTAATTCTGTATGAGCTGTTCACCGGCAAGCGGCCCTATACCGCGAAGACGACCGATGAACTACGCAAGCTACACGCGGACAGCACGCCGACAAAACCGTCAAGCCACGTCAGCGGCCTGAACCCGGAGGTGGAACGCGTCATCATGAGGTGTCTGGAAACGGAACCCAGGCGGCGGCCGAGATCAGCGTATGAAGTTGTCGCAGGACTGCCGGGCGGCGATCCACTGGCTGCCGCGCTGGCCGCAGGGCAGACGCCGTCTCCGCAGTTGGTGGCCGACGCGCCGGTCGAGGGGAGTTTGCAACCGCTCGTCGGCCTGGCCCTCCTGGCCGGGATTCTTGTCGGCATGGTCGTGATTGCAATCCTGAATCACCGGACTCACTTGTTTCGAATCGTTCCGTTAAATGAAAGCCCCGAAGCTTTGGCCCGTGAAGCGCGACAGGTGATTCAGCGTCTCGGATATGGCGAACAACCTGCCGTCGACAGCGTCTATGGATTTTCCCAGAACGATGCGGTTCTGAAGTATCTCCAACAGCGCGACACATCGGCGGCACGCTGGGACGCGCTGCCCAGTGGGCAGCCAGCTGCAGTGTATTTTTGGTATCGCCAGAGTCCGCAGCGGCTTACGCAGCGGCTCAATCCTACCACCCACTTCTCGCTCGACGTGCCGGGTGTGGTTACGCCGTACGAGCCTCCGCTGAATCTCCCCGGCATGGTGACTGTTTTTCTCGATCTGAAGGGACGGCTGATTGGCTTTTACGCAGTCCCACCGGAATTGGCGGCCACCGACCCGACATCTCCCATCGATTGGAAGCCGCTATTCGAAAGTGCCGGACTGAAGTGGAATGCATTCCAGCAGCATCAGGCAATTCCGCGCCATCATCCGCCGGTTTATGCCGACACCCGCGCGGCCTGGACGGGCGTTTATCCGGATCGGCCAGACATCCCGCTGTGGGTGGAAGCGGCTGCCTGCGATGGCGAGCCCGTGTTCTTCCGAATTGAGCCGTCGGAGAGTCAGTACTTGGTCGCCAGAGCGTCCACATCGCGTGAAGTTGGATTACCGCTCATGATCCTGGTCGCAGCATTCATTCTGATCGCCTTCACCGCTGGCGTATGGTTGGCCTGGCGGAACTGGCACCTAGGGCGGGCCAATCGTACGGGCGCCTTGAGGCTGGCAATCGTCTTGCTGTTTTGCTCGATGTTGTCGTGGCTGCTGCTTGCGCACCATAGCTTCTCGTTTGGTGAGGAGTATTTTGGGCTACTCGTTCCGATGTTTGGCCGCGCGCTAAACGCGGCGGGGCTGATGTGGCTGACGTACTTGGCCCTGGAGCCTTATGTGCGGCGACGCTGGCCGTGGCGGATTGTCGGCTGGAACCGGCTGCTAGACGGCCGACTGCGCGATCCGCTTGTGGGCCGTGATATTCTGATTGGCGGACTCGCCTGTATCGTTACCATCATCGTGTCTCAATTGGGACATTCATCGTCGCGATGGCTGAATTTGGCCCCTGAGCAACCGCTGGCTTTCGCGGGAACTCACTTCTTCAACAATCCGCTCGGGGTCATCGTCATGCTGCCGATGATCGCGCTGCCAGCAATGGCTGAGCTGTTCCTAATTTTGGTGCTGGTTGTCATTCTGCGCCGGGAATGGTTGGGAGTCGCCATTTGGAGCTTGATCGTGATTGCCATTGGCCTCGCAGGGGCGATTTCGGTCGGTTACGAACATATTCCAATCTTCTTCTGTGTCCTGGTATTCACCGTGGCGATCGGGCTTTTCGTGCTGCTACGGTTCGGCTTTCTGGCTTTTGTTGCCAGCAACGTTTTTTCAGTGCTGGGTTCGGCGCCGCTCACAACGGACCTCTCCGCGTGGTACTTCGGAGCCACGGCGGCCTTTGTGCTGGTGTTCGGCGGACTCGCCATTTACGCCTTTGTCATTTCGCTCGGCGGCCGATCGCTCGTCAGCCAAAGTTGGCTAGGCGAGGAGTAAAACTTCGACAGAGGTCGTTAAAACTCCAAATCCGAGAATCATCGAAACCATGAAACTGCTCATCGCCGTTATGACGACTTGGTCGTTATGTTTTGCCCCGCTGACGATCAGTGCGTGTCACGCAGGGGACGAGCTTGAATCCGCGCGGCCCAAACTGCAGATCATCAACGGCAGTACGCAAACGGTAGACATATTCTGGCACAAGAGCGACACCGAGCGTGTCTCCAACGGCTCCATCGCACGGGGCAAGTACACCATAATCAGCACGACCATCGGCCACCGTTTTGCCGTCGTGGGCCGCGACGACGGATCGGAAACGATCGTGACAAGTCTCGTGCCGGTCCAGGGATTTCGTTTCGATCCACAAGCGAACGATGGAGTGCCAACGTT
>CAZFLF010000878.1:0-3662 GCA_964519825.1 uncultured Pirellulaceae bacterium
CGATACCCGCCATTCCATCGCCGGGTTGATTGTGGCCGCTTACCACAGCAGCAGCCACAAGCCGTTCCAAACGGACCCCTATCCGCTCGAGGACCATCGCAAGTCGGTCAAGGCAACCGACGCCGCTGGCCTGCTGGCGGAGTGCGAAGATGCCGTCAAAGCCAACGATCAAGGGCGGGCGTCGGCCGCGATCGAGATCTACGGTATGAAAGGCTTCCCCGTCGAAGGTGTCTTCCAAACTCTGATCAAGTACACGATCAGCGAAGACGGCCGCCTCCACGGCGAGAAATTTTTCCACACGGTGGGCGAAGAGTACCGTACCACCCGAGCCCCCTTCCGTTGGCGGCAAATCACCGCCTTGGCCCGCGTCACGGCCAGTGCCTACGGCTATGACCGCGCCGACAAGCATGGCTTCCACGCGCCTGGCTATGAAGAGGCTTGCCGCCTGCTCGGCGTCACCGCCTAAAGCGAAGTCCGATTGTTAGTGCATTGAATCAAACGGCACGTGCCAATTACCGATGGCACGTGCCGTTTTTAATGAGTCACCTCTCCCCCAAATCGTTTGCACGAAAACTGTTTGCACCACATGAGATTTACGCAAACGATTTGGGGGAGAGGACGGGTGAGGGGGCTGGGAATCAGAAGACTTCCCGTAGCCATACGTGGGCAGTAGCATACGCGGACCTCGGATGATTCCCACATGCCATCAGCACGACTCCAACAAGCCCGTTATTTCTCTCGGCGCGCGTTTTTGCAGGTCGGCGGAATCTCGTTGCTTGGGATTAACCTTCCGCAACTCTTGCAGTCGCAGGCTGTAGCTGGAGGGTCGCATCGAGCGACCGCCAAGTCTTGCATCATGTTGTACATGATTGGCGGTCCGCCACAGCACGAGACGTTTGACATGAAACCGGATGCGGAGGCCGGCATCCGCGGTGAGTTTTCACCTATCTCGACGAGCGTTCCAGGCGTTCAGATCTGTGAATATCTGCCACAGCTGGCGGGTCTTGCCAATCGTTACTCGCTCATGCGTTCGGTGCATCACGACGCAACGTTTCACGCCGAGGGCGTGCATTACAACCTCACCGGTTTGCGGAACGCGCCGCGCAACGGCGAGCCGATGCTGAGTCGCCAAGATTCGCCATCGATCGGTGGCGTGTTGCAGCAACTCGAAGGGAGTCGCGGGGCGTTGCCGGCGGCAGTGCAGTTGCCCATGTGGATCACGCAAGACGGACCGGGCACGGAGTGGGCGGGGCAGCATGCCGGTTTTTTGGGGCCACGGTACGATCCTTTGATCATGGATTATAAAGGGCAGCTCCCCGGCACCTTGCCGCAGGACTTTTTGCCCGGCACCGAGAATGCTGGCGAGCGGTTCCAGCGGCGAGTGGATCTCTTGCAATCGTTGAACGAGAAAGGGTTTCCCGGCGAATTACCTGTCGAGAACCGGTGGAGCCATTTCCAGCAGGAAGCATTGGACGTGCTGCGTTCGTCACGCAATTGGCAAGCCTTCTGTATCGACGACGAGCTCCCGGTCACGCGCAAGCGTTACGGCGATCATCCGTTCGGCCGCAGTTGTCTGGTCGCCAGACGGTTGATCGAGCAAGGGATTCGACTCGTTACCGTGGCATGGCCCATCACGAAAGAGAACCCGCATTTCGACACGCACGCGAATAATTTCCCCACGATGAAGAAGAATCTTCCGACGATGGACCAAGGAATTTCCGCGTTGTTGGAGGACTTGCAGGATCGTGGACGGTTGGCCGAAACGCTCGTCGTTTGCACTGGCGAATTTGGCCGCACTCCCACGATCAATCCGAACGGCGGCCGCGACCATTGGGGTTCCGTGTACAGCACGCTGCTGGCTGGCGGCGGAATCCAGCCCGGTCAGGTGTATGGGAGCAGCGACAAGCACGCCGCACTTCCCAAGGACAATCCGGTCCATGTGAGCGACTTCGTGGCGACGATCTATCACGCGCTCGGATACGATTCCAACACTCGAGTGGTCGATTACATGGGGCGTCCCCATTACATCGTGCAGGGCCGTCCGGTGTTGGCTCTGTTCGGGTAAGGAAAGTTGTCGGAACCAAGGCGGTGTGCATACTAGTTGATGAGTTCGTTTTGGTCCCCGTCGAGGGACGACTCGGGCGAATCCTCCATGGCTCCACCCATCTCATAAGACTGGGCCGTGGTCCCAAAAGTCCTGGAACCAGTCCTCGTCCATGAGGGATGTGGCAAAAGCTGCATCGACCAGCGCGGCTGGCGTCCCCGTGCCCGCTCAGTTGCGGTGGATCGGGGCCATGGGGGCACGACTCATCGGAAGATCGTCATACCGAGCGAACGCGAGATTGGCGGCGAACTCGGCCTCCCTCGTGTGCCTGGATCGCGGTGAGCGCCGTGACTCCTGGGTTTTTGGCGCTGACTCGCCCTGAGTACCAACAGGCGGCGGCGGCGCCGATTCGAAAAGATCCGTAGGCCTGAGAGCCCCCGCGTCTTCCCGCGAGTTGCCGTCTGTCGCTTCCCCCTCGGCGAGCGCCGTGAGCTGAGCATGCAGATAATTGATGACCGCCAGCGCATCGAGCGGGGCAACGAAACCGTCACCCGTCACATCCACAAATTGTGGCTGACCGACGTCGTCGGTGGGCACCTCGAGCAATTGCCGCGCTCCATTTCTGTTCAACTCGTTGACGACCACCAAGACGTCTTGGGGCACGACGAGGCCGTCGCCGGTCACGTCCATCGGGTTTTCGAAATTGAAGGCCGGAGTCGAGTTATGGGCGAGCGTGCCCGGATCGACGATAACGCCGTTGGCGGTCAAGTCGTCGTCACCTCGCAGGCCATCCACAAAGTGCAGAATAATGTCTTTCGTGCCGTCGGCATTGATGTCGCTGAATTTGGCGCCCGTCTGCGATTTATCTTCGAACTTGAACGAGTACCAGTGGGGGGTTGGCTTGTCTGGGGTCGAGCCATACTTGAAATACGAATTCACTTTCATGTTCGTCGGGACAAGTAACGTCACCGTAACGGCATGGTTTGCCGGAAGGTTTGTCACGGCGAAATCCATGAAACCAAAGGGGAAGGTCGCATTCTGCGGAGTGTCGGCCGGAGACGGATTAAGGATCGCCCGCACGCCTGCCAACGCTGTTCCCGGCGGAGACACGACCGTTACGTAGGCACCATTCTCAACATTGGGCAGCGAGCTCACGTTGGCCTGCTGACTGTCGAGAATCCCATCGCCATTAGAGTCGCCATTGTTGGAGGCGGAATTCTCGATGCTGTCAGAGATCCCATCATGGTCCGCATCCCGGAGAAATGACGCCGTTACGCCACGGCTGGTGCTCATGGTAACCGTGCAGGCTCCGGTTCCCGTACAGTCCTCACCCCAGCCTGCAAATATGGATTCTGAATCAGCCGCTGCGGAAAGAGTGACGACACTGCCGGTCGAATAGTTCTCTGTACAGTCGCTGCCGCAGGCGATCCCGGCTGGACTGCTCGTGACAACGCCATTGCCGTTGTCAGCCTTGCTCACCGTCAACGGAAACGTGTTCAACAGAAACACCGCGGTAACGTTTTTGACCGAGTCCATCGACACGGTGCACGTTCCTGTGCCGGTGCAGGGACCGCTCCAACCGGAAAACGTCGAGTTGGCGTCCGAAACTGCGGTAAGC
>CAZFLF010000879.1:0-3656 GCA_964519825.1 uncultured Pirellulaceae bacterium
CGACTCCCGACCCCTGCGCATGAACCAGCGATTTCAGGCAATTTGGAATGCAATGACTTGACACCACTTTCGTTGAAACAGGCGCCAACTTCGCGCGATCCAAAGCGGCGTCAAGCCACCGCACTCCAAAGACGTTTCGCTCGTGCAAAACGGGAGTGAAACCGTCGAATTTCCTATCCAATCCGACGCGCCTGCTGGCAGGGCAAGCTCTTGACGATTTGCATCCCTTGGCCTACCGTAAGCTCCTTGCTAAATTCCCATTTACGCGATTTCCCGCCAGCATAGCTTCAACCGGCAGAGCACCGCTTTCGTAAAGCGGGGGTTGTGGGTTCGAATCCCACTGCTGGCTCTGTTGCATGCCAGAAGCAAGTACGGAGCCTGGAGACCCGCTGCATGTCCGCTGTGGCTGTTGAATCTGATCTCAAACATATTGTACTGTCCAATAGCACCTTTGGCCCGGCCGAAATCCGGCAACTGACCCAAGGGATTTGTTCGGACTATTCCCAGTTCGCGATTCTGCGTGATGCCGTCGCGGAATTGGAAGTCCGAGAAGATCAAACGCCGGCCTCCGCCGTGCGGCTGGGAGTGTGCTACTTCCTGCTGGGAAGATATCAGCGGGCCATCGAAACGCTGAGCAACGCTGATGGCGGCGCCTTGGCGAAATTCTATTTGGGCAAGGCGAACTACTCGCTGGGAAATAACAAACAGGCGATCGATGCGTATAAGTCCGCGAAAACCGCGGGTTATAACGCCGATGATTGCGTTTTGGCGATTTCGGAAGCAATGCGCAGTGCCGGCGATTCCAAAGGCGCTCTCGCAGCGCTGGACCAGTTGTTCGGACCCATCGAATCAACTGCGGAATACTTGTACCAGCGGGCGGCGACAGTCGCCGCCATTGGCGGTAATCCGAGTGAAGTCGTGGCTCTGTTTGAACGAGCCGTCGCAACCCAGGAGATTCACGCCGGAGCCTTGTTCGGTTTGGCGCTGGAAAACGATCGTCGAGGCAACGATGACCTGGCCCTTGATCTCTATCAACGGGCCGCAGGTTGCTTTCCGACTCACGTGGGTGTGCTGCTGAATCTGGGCCTGATGTACGAGGATTTGGCGCGCTACGATCGAGCTCAACAGTGCTATCAGCGGATTCTCGATTCCAACCCGAGCCACAATCGGGCACGGTTGTATTACAAGGATGCCGCGGCTTCGCGTGATCAGTTCTTTGATGAAGATGCTCAAAAGAAGAGCGACCGGTTGGCTCAGGTGCTGAATATCCCCGTCACGGATTTCGAGCTCTCCGTTCGCAGCCGCAATTGTTTGCAAAAAATGGGTGTTCGCACGCTCGGCGATCTAACGCGTACTTCCGAGCAAGATCTCTTGGCCAGCAAGAACTTCGGCGAGACGTCGTTGATCGAGATTCGCGAAATGCTCGCGTCGAAGGGATTGGACCTCGGCCAGTTCGCTCAGGAACGTGCCAAGGATGAAGCTCCCGTCGAGTTGGCGGCCATGTCGCCGGATGAGCAGGCAATGCTCGATCGTCCGATTTCCGATCTTAACTTGTCGGTGCGGGCGCGCAAGGCCATGGTCCGACTGGGGCTGGTCACGTTAGGGGACCTCCTCCGCAAGACCGGTGATGACTTGCTCGAATGCAAGAATTTCGGTGTGACGAGTCTGAATGAAGTCCGCGAACGATTGACCGTCATCGGGCTCAAGCTACGCGGCGATTAATTCCGCCTGCCGCGACCGGCATGTTCGAGTACGTCTTGCAACATCAGGATCGTGGTTGCCACGCGCGGCGGGGTCGGTTCGCAACGCCGCATGGGACTGTTGAATTACCGACGTTCATGCCGGTCGGCACCGTCGGTAGCGTGAAAGGCATGCCGATCGATCTGCTAACATCGACCGGCACTCAGATGGTATTAGGGAATACCTACCATTTGGCGTTACGCCCTGGAGAAGACGTCGTCGCCAGCCTCGGTGGCTTGCATCGCTTCATGGCGTGGGACGGACCGATCCTGACCGACAGCGGCGGGTTTCAAATCTTTAGCCTGGCGCAGAACACGAAGATCACGGAGCAGTCCGCGGTTTTTCGCTCGCACATTGATGGACGGAAGTTCGAGCTTTCGCCGGAACGAGCCATCCAGATCCAAGAAGCTCTGGGGAGCGATGTAGCGATGGTGCTCGATCACGTCGTCGCGCTGCCAGCACCGCCTGAGTTAGTCCGCGAGGCCCACGAACGAACAATTCGCTGGGCACAGCGCTGCCAAGACGCCGCCCGACGGCCGGAGCAGTGCCAGTTTGCCATCGTCCAGGGAGGTGTCGATGTCGACCTGCGGCTGGAAAGCGCCGAACGGTTGACTGCGCTCGGTTTTCCCGGCTATGCGATCGGCGGGTTGAGCGTGGGGGAAGGATCGACGGATCGCAACCGAATTTTAGACGTGACCTGTCCCGCGCTGCCGGCAAACAAGCCGCGTTATCTGATGGGAGTCGGAACTCCACGCAACATTCTCGATGCGATTCGCCGCGGAGTCGACATGTTTGACTGCGTGCTGCCGACGCGAAACGGACGCAATGGTTACGCCTATACCGACGCCGGTCCACTGCGGCTGCGCAACGTCATGCACGCGCGCGATCCGAGGCCGTTGGAAGAGGATTGCAAGTGCCCCGCCTGCCTGCGCCACAGCCGCGGGTATCTTCGGCACCTGTTCATGTCGAGCGAAATGCTGGGGCCAATTCTGCTCACGGCTCACAATCTGACCTATTATCAGCGGTTGGTCTCCGAAGCTCGTGTCGCCATCGAGCAAGATCGCTTTGTCGAGTATTGCAGCAACAAACTGCGTTGCTGGCCCGCCGAAGCGGACGCCGACGAAAGCTGAACTGATCGAGGAGGCACAGTGCGGATTCTGCCCGTGATGGACCTGAAGGGAGCGACCGTTGTGCATGCCGTGGCCGGGCGTCGTCACGACTACCAACCCATTCGTAGCCAGCTTGCCGCGGATGCGAACCCAGCGAACATTGCGAAAGCATTCGCAGACGAGTGTGGGTTTCGCGAAGTCTACATCGCTGATCTCGACGCCATTGCCGGAGCGGAGCCAGACTGGGAGACGTACGATCGAATTGCCAAGGCCGGACTGCGGCTGGTCATCGACGCGGGAATTGCCACCGCTGAACGCGCCTCGCGGCTCGGAGAGTTCTCGCGCCGGACAAGCCAGCTCGCGGCTGCCGTCGTCGGTTCCGAAGCAATCCGCGACGGGCAGGGCTTGCGTTCAACATTGGAAATCCACGGATCGAGCCACTCGATTTTCAGTCTGGACCTGCGTCAAGGTCGTCCCATCGTTGCCAATCCCGCCTGGTCAACCGCGACACCCCTCGAGATCATCGCGGACGTGGTCGCGGCCGGCTATCGTCGATTCATCGTCCTCGACCTGATTGCCGTGGGTGCCGGGGAAGGGCCCGTCACCGTCGACCTGTGCCGTCGGATTCGTGAGCAGAACCCGCGCATTGAACTCATTTCGGGGGGCGGCATCCGGCACGCCGGCGATGTGCAATCGTTGTGCGACGCCGGTTGCGATCAAGTGCTCGTCGCTTCCGCGTTGCACGATGGACGGCTGCGCGGCAACCGGACCGAATCGAATCCGGCGGGCTCGTGACTGAAGGAAAAG
>CAZFLF010000880.1:0-3651 GCA_964519825.1 uncultured Pirellulaceae bacterium
CGTAAGTCAGCGCTATCGCCACCGCCAAGAGCGACCAAGCTGATCGGACCACTTTTCGGGGGTCGGATCAAAGCGGTCGTGCCGGTTGAGCCACCGATTCTGGTGGGTTCGCTTTTTTTTGCGGCGTGTCGTTTAGCGACCTATGGTTTTGGACAGTGTGTTATCACGGCGTAGAAACCGGTTGGTAGGTACGTGAAACCATGTCCTCTATGTTGGAATCGTCCAAGCAGCGTGCGCGCCAGGCCAATGCGCCGTCCAACGAATGGCTGGACCAGGTTGTTGAATCGCTCCGTGAAATCCTCTCCTCACCCGTTGCACTGTGGAACGGCGAAACGGGAGAACTGCTGCGTTCTGCCGTTTCAGGTCCGCCCGGTGAAGAAATCCTCCTGTCGTCATTGGTCCGATCTGTCGCCGAAGGGAACCGGCCGAGGTTCATTGCCGACGACGGTGCGGTGTGCCTGTTGGCGATCCCATTTACCGGTGAAGACGGCGTCATCAACGTGGCGACCGCGCCGTTTGTAACGGGCGAGTTGAGCGCAGAGGCCGCTGCCGAGGCCTCGATCTGGTGTGATACGTCTTCGGCGGAAATTCAAGACTGGGCGCGCGAACAGACAGTCTGGCGTCCCGAGTTGTTGCTCAAGCTGGCCGCCGCCGTGCAGGGACAACTCGTGGCCGAAGCGCGGGCTCGCCGCGCCGAACGAGAGATCGATCTGGTCTCCGAGAATCTGGCGACGACTTACGAGGAAATCAGTCTCCTCTACACGATCACCCAGAACCTGCGCATCTCCAGTACCGACGAGGAATTGGGCCGCTTGGCGATTGAGCGACTGGCCGATTGCCTCCCCGCCGATGCGTTTGCCATCCAATTTCTGCCAGTCACGACTGAGGAAGACGCGACCGGCAAATCGCGCACCCGGCCGTTGTTTCTGAGCAGCGCCGTCTGCCCGATCAACGAGCAGGAATTCACAAAACTAATCGCTGCCTTGGAGGTCAACCCGACGAGCGGACCGTATGTGGCGAACCGTCGCGTGACGCAGGGGGATGCCTGGCAGTTTCCAACCGTCCATCAGCTAATCGTCGTGCCACTGGTCGAAGGAGAGAACGTTTTCGGCTGGCTGGCGGCATTCAATCACCGCCGCGATGAGTCGTTTGGCACGGTCGAGTCGAACCTGCTGGCATCACTCGGAACGTTGTTGGGCATCCACTGTGGCAACCGCGATCTCTACCGCCAGCAATCCGAGTTACTGCAGAACATCGTCCGCGCGCTGGTCTCCGCGATCGATGCAAAAGACCCCTACACCAGCGGCCATAGCGATCGTGTTGCGCGATTTGCTGTCAGGATCGCGCTTGAATTGCGGTGTAATCCGAAAATCGTCAATACGATCTATATGGCAGGATTGCTGCACGATGTCGGTAAGATCGGCATCGACGACAACGTATTGCGCAAGACAGGCCGGCTGACCGATCTGGAATTCGAACACATCAAACGGCACCCAGAATTGGGACACAAAATCCTGGCAGACCTCAAACAGTTGTCGGAAGTACTGCCGGCCGTACTCCACCATCACGAACGGTGGGATGGCGGCGGCTATCCGCGTGGGCTGTCCGGCGAAAACATACCCAAAATCGCGCGAATCATGGCAGTTGCCGACTCCTATGACGCAATGACCAGTGACCGCCCCTATCGCAGCGGCATGCCCGATGAAAAAGTTTATCAGGTCTTCCGCGAGGAGTCGGGCAAGTATTGGGACCCGGAAGTAGTCGAGGCTTTCTTCAACGCCAAGGACGACATCCGTGCGATCGCGCAGCGCGAGCGCTCCCTGATCGACTCCTTCCAACAACACCTAGTCTGACGACGAAGATCCACTTCGAGTCAAATCGGCGCGCATCTTTCGTAGCGCAAGCGACTGGCTTGTGCCGATGCTAGCGAGACGCTTGGACTAAGTAAAAACCCTAGTCGAGGGTGGTCGCTCTTGCGACCGCTGGTCCGTCCGTTCACAATCGATCGACACTTGTGCCATTTGGTCGCCAACGCGGCGATCCTTCTTGTCGTGCACCCTGGACCGCGGAGAAATGCTATGCGGACGATGTCTGTGTGTTTGACGGTCGGTTTGGTATTGGGTTCGACTCTCGGGACCGGGTTGGCCGCTGATCCCAAAGCGCCGGCGTTTACCGATGCACAAAGTGCGGGTGTCGAATTCGAATTGCAAGGTGAGTATCTCGGCGAAGTACAGGGCGAGAATGAAAAACAAAAGGTCGGCGTGCAAGTGATCGCACTCGGCGACGGCAAGTTTCGCGCAATGGGTCTTATCGGCGGACTGCCAGGAGATGGTTGGACGCGCGAGGGGGAAGTTCGCATGGCGGAAGGGCAATTGGATAACGGGACCGTGCGGTTCATCGATGGGGACACGATTGCCGACTTGAAGGCTGGGATGATTACCGTCACCTCCAACGGGAACAAGGTGGCCGAACTCGCCAAGATGTTCCGTCAAAGTTCGACTCTCGGAGCCAAGCCGCCGGCCGGCTCGATCGTATTGTTCGACGGTTCCTCCGCCGACCAGTTTGAGAACGGAAAAATCGTCGAAGGCAATCTGCTTGCCAGCGGTTGCGAGAGCAAACAAAAGTTTGGCGACCACAGTTTGCATATCGAATTCCGCACCCCCTTCATGCCCAAGTCCAGTGGCCAAGGGCGCGGCAACAGCGGCGTCTATGCGCAAGGGCGATACGAAATCCAAGTGCTCGACTCGTTCGGACTCGAGGGGAAGAATAATGAGTGCGGTGGCATCTACTCGATCGCAGAACCAAAAGTGAACATGTGCTTCCCACCACTATCGTGGCAGACGTACGACATCGACTTCACCGCCGCGCGATACGATGATTCCGGAAAAAAGACCACCAACCCCCGGATCACGATCAAACACAACGGCGTGGTGATCCATGACAACTTGGATCTGACAAAGGGGACACCCGGACACAAACCAGAAGGTCCCGGCGCGGAGTCGCTGTTCCTGCAAGACCATGATAACCCGGTGGCTTTCCGCAACATTTGGGTCGTGGAGAAGAAGTAGACGAGATGAAATTCAACCAGGAGATGAAAATGGATTTTCGGAAGATGCGGGTCACATTCGTGGCCCTGGCCTGCCTGTTGCCAACCACGCCCAAATGGATCTTGGCTGCCGAACTTTCGGCGGAACCGCGAACCGGAACAACGCGGTTTGTTCCGTCGAGCCAAGAACAGGTTTTGCCGGAACGCTTCCGGCTCTCGGCGCATGAGTTCAATTGGCGGGAGCAGCCGCGCCCCAAGGTTTCCGATCGATTGGCGATTTCGGACGTCACGTTTCCGTCACCGGTCGTGACCGAATATCCAGAAAACAACATGATCCATTGCGAGTATTACCGCCCGAATGTCTCCGGCAAGACACCGGGCGTGGTCGTGCTGCACATTCTCGGCGGCGACTTTCCGCTGGCCCGCGTGTTTGCCAACTCGATCGCCCAGCGTGGGGTCGCGGCCCTGTTCGTGAAGATGCCGTATTACGGTCCTCGTCGGCCGGCCAATTCGTCAAGGCGGATGATTTCTCAAGACCCACGCGAAACGGTCGAGGGGATGACTCAAGCCATTCTCGATATCCGGCAGGCAGTCGCGTGGCTCGC
>CAZFLF010000881.1:0-3649 GCA_964519825.1 uncultured Pirellulaceae bacterium
CAGTGTCGCAGTTGCGACGCCGGATGTGCGAGTCGACGTGAGCGCCACCGAGTAGGTTGCTAGGGCCGTTTGGACTAGGGCCGTTTACGGCCCTTTGTCGCGATGCGTGTTCGGCCCGGCGTTGACGGAGAGGAGCGGGTTATAGATTGGGGGTAAAAGATAAAACCAATCGATCGGAAAACTCTGTAGCCCAACTCACGCGACGCCTTTATCTTCATTTTTTACCCTCAATTAATAACCCGCGCATGAAGGAGTGGCATTGCGGTGCAATCTTGAGTGCGCTGCGGAAAACGGTTAATTTTCCGAAACTCTTGTCAAGAACTTGCGAGTTCTGACGAACACGACTCGATTTCCTATTCCGGCGTTCATGAAAAATAGGGAGACTTTCGATGGCACCAACAACTGTGTCCGCCTTTCACGATGAGAAACGACACAGTCGTTTCACAGAGGAGATGTTTTCGACGCCATGGCCACACCATCCGGAGCCAAAGCCTGATCAGAACAATTCCTCGCCGCAAAAGTGCCCCTTCTGCGAGCAGCTACTGCCTCACGCCCGTAGCAGCATCTTGTCGGTCTTCTGCAGTGGCATCCGCCGGCTGACGATCGCGATTTGCATGATCCTGGGTGCCGCAATTCGCTGTGCCAGGTTGGCCGTAGCCGGAAGTCTTTGCTTAATCGGAGTCATCGGTGCCTGCTGTCGATCGCTCGGCGTGCGAATTGCCCATCCGGAGGATCGCAGGTTCTTCGCGAAACCCCAACGACCATTCCACGGCAACTGATTCTCGTACAGTTAGCGCGGGGTGGAGATGCACACCAATCCGCGCGGAGTGCGGAAGAAGAGACAACTTTGCGAAATGGCGCCCGAGGCATACACCGGCTCGCCAAGTGAGTTCCGCGCCAGTTCGACGTACGTCGGCTCGTGTGCGCGGATGACGATCGTCTCGCCATCGTCGTTGGTAAAGTAAACCTTCCCGTCGCCGGCGATCGGCGACGCCGTGAACGTCCCACCAACTCGCTTTTGCCACGCCAGCTTCCCGGTTCGAGCGTCCAGAGATGTCACGATCCCCTGGTCGTCCACAAGATAGTAGTGATCGCCGACCAGCACGGGGGATGGGACATAAGGAGTGCCGCGCTGGTTGCGCCACACCACATGTGTCTCGCTGACGTCACCACGACCGCCGGGACGAATCGCCATCGCCGTTCCCTTGGGACCGCTGACCGCGAAGATTAAACCATGTCCGGTCACCGGTGTCGGAATGCACTCGCGTTGCAGTCCGGACACAGTCCAGAGTTGCTTGCCAGTCTGAGGTTCCAAGGCATCCATGCGTGCCGCAGCGCACACGATCAACTCGCCACCACCTTTTTCGTCGACCACCAACTGGGGCGACGACCACGAATGCCAGACACCCGGGCGATCCTGCTTCCACCGGTTTTCACCTGTGTGGCGGTCGAGTGCCAACAGATAGGAATCGCCGTAATGATCGCATTGCAAGAACAGCAGGTCGCCTAGCACGGCTGGCGAACTGGTGTGCCCAAAGCGGTTCTCAAACGGTCCATACTCGCTGGCCAACGAGCGATGCCAGACCAGTCCGCCGGCGACATCAACACAGAACACGTCGCCGGTTCCGAAGAGCGCGTAAACATGTACTCCATCGGTGACCGGTGTCGGCGTAGCCATTCCGCTTTTCGTCGCATGGTGCAAAGTGGGGGACGTGCCCCACAGCCGCAATCGCCACTGCTCTTTGCCATCCTGCAGCGCGAGGCAGATGAAATACAGTTCATGTTGCGATGATCCCCCGGCCGCGGTCAGGAAGATGCGATCGTGCCAGATCACCGGGCTGGAGACCCCGCCACCTGGCAATTCGGTTTTCCAGCGCAGTCCTTTCTCCGCCGACCAGCTCACCGGCAGTCCCGTTTCCGAACTTACCCCGTTCCTCCCTGGTCCTCGCCACTCAGACCAGTTTTCGCCGACCGCGGAATTCGCCCAGGACAGGACAAATGCGACGACGACGCACGTCCGAACCGGCGCCTGAAGTAATGTTCGCGCCCCGGGGTAAATCTGCTGTTGTTTCATACCGTGAATTCCTGGGACATATGGGACGTATAAGTCGTATAGGACCTATTTGTCCTACGGCGTCGGCAGCAAGTTGCGGAGATTCGCCGCTCCGCCTGTGTCATCACAAAACCGCAATTGGAACGTCCAGTTATTGGGGACGTCGGGACTAACGTGCTGGGGCCCCTGACAGATTTTTACCAGCACCCGATTTGGACCCTTTTGCAATGTGACTGGGGTGACAAAGCGGTCCAGTCGCGTGCCGTTGAGCCACTGCTCGCGGGCCAACACCTGACGTCCGTTCAACCACACGCTCAAGTTGTCATCGGCGCTGCACCGCAACTGCGCCGATTGCTCGCGTGGCGAATCGAGTTCGGCAAAAGCATATCCGACCGACTCACTCACGGCACCGATCGCCTGAATCAGGTTGACTTCTCCCAGCGAGTTGGATGTCTGGTGCAGTTGCCATCCGAGCTTCCGTCCCTCGGTACTGTCGTACTCGGCGGACAAATCAACATGTTTCTCGGGAGGGAATTCTGCGCGGAAGCCGCTCGTCTGCCGCGCGGGAAATGGACCCACTAGCCACCAGCGTGTGATGAATCCCAAGTGGGCGATGGGATCGACGTCCTGACCGACGCCTTTCAGTTTCGATACTGCCAGCAACACCTGGTCGCTGTCTCGAGCGTGTCGAAAACCTCGCTCGTAGAATTCGCGTGCCGGATCGCTACGCTGCTCGCCTTTTGCAAGGTCCCCCAACCGCAACAGATCGTCCACCGCGTCTCGGCGGAACTCGGGGTCATCCAACCAGTCTGGCATTAGTTGCGCGCGAATCGTCGGATCGATCCGCTCGAGTAGTGCGAGTCCCAATCGGCGCGCACGTCCACTCCGTCGTGCATCGCGGACGTATTCTTCCATCGCCCGCCGTGGCAACGGAGAGTTCGGGCGAGAAAGTTCGCGGTCCGCAATGACGTCGAAGGCCGTGCGATACCAGTTCGCCGCTACGATGTTCGTCGTGTCCATGGCAACCAATAACCGCGGCAGGATCTCCGCCCCTTGTTGCGCGAGTTGATCACGAGCCCGCCGAGCTTCTCGCGAGCCCGCGGCCCCCGGCCCCACCTTGCCAATGACGCCGATCGCGTGGTCCACCTCGTCATCCGCCGAGGCTCGCAGGGGACTCACGGACAGAATTGTTAGGAGCAGGATACTGGTTGTTTTCAACTCATGATCTCCGTTAGTTCACAAAAAGGTCCGTCATCAAAGTCGCGCCGGGCACGACTGAATACTGGTCGAAGTTCGTGACGCCGATGGAGCGTAACACTTCTTCGTCGATGAAGAAATTGCCAGTACAGTCGCGACTGTTACGCACGAGAATGGCGTGGGCCGCGTCGGCCATGATGTCGGGTTTACGGCTAAGGCGAATCACTTCGTCGCCACCGAGCAGGTTTTGCACGGCCGCCGTGGCGATCGTGGTGCGAGGCCAAAGTGCGTTGACGGCCACACCTTGTTTTCTAAATTCCTCGGCCATCCCCAAGACGCACATGCTCATGCCGTACTTGGCCATCGTGTAGGCCAACCGTGACGCTTAATAAACCGACT
>CAZFLF010000882.1:0-3649 GCA_964519825.1 uncultured Pirellulaceae bacterium
ACCGACTAGCTCCCGCGACCGCAAAAGCTGCCACAACGGCGATGACAGCAAAAGTAAACGGTCGTGACACGCAAAAAAACTCCTCAGCCAGTCAGCTCAGACGCAGTTTGCGGAGCGTGGTCTCGCCGACGACAAAACGCGGAAGTCTAGCGGGAATCATGGGCCGACAACAGATTGATTCGGCCCGGCATAACTGCCCCAAGGCCAACGTATTAGCAGGGATCGAACCGCATGTCGTCGACGTTCCGGTGGGGTTGTCACAAGGCGGTCCATGCCGACAATGTTGCGGCAATCCAAGGGGAAGGGCTGCCGATTACGCGGATTCGCTGGTCGTGACAAAAGAGGGTATGAGTGCAAGGGTTTTTGGGGCTTTGGTGATTATCGGCGATATGGGCAATCGAATGCAGTAAAGTCTCTCGATGAATGATGCTCAAGTAATCATCGTGGGTGGCGGAATCGTTGGTCTGGCAACCGCTTACCAATTGACCGAGCAATTCGCCGGCTTGCCGGTAATCGTGCTGGAAAAGGAATCCACGGTTGGCTCGCATCAGACGGGGCATAACTCAGGCGTGCTTCATTCGGGGATTTATTACAAGCCAGGAACTCTTCGCGCAACGAACTGTCGAACCGGCAAACGGCGGATGGAGGAGTTCTGTTCCGCGCAAAACATTCCCTATGAGATTTGCGGCAAAGTAATCGTGGCGGTCGATGAATCCGAGCTGCTCCAGTTGGAACGCATCCTGGAGCGCGGTCAACAAAATGGAGTCCGCTGCGAAGTGATCGGGCCCGAACGGCTTCGCGAGTTAGAACCGCATACTGCTGGCGTAAAAGGCCTGCATGTTCCTGAGGCGGGAATCGTCAATTATCAGCGGGTGGCTGAACGGTTGGCTGCCATCATCGTCGAACGCGGTGGGAAGGTTTTGAACTCGACCAAGGTCACTGGGATCCGTCAAGACGGTAACCAAATGCTCGTCACGACCACTCGTGGCGATTTCCGCAGTGAATATGTGGTGACCTGCGCTGGACTGCATTCCGACCGCGTGACCCGGCTGAGCGGGCAAACGCTGGCGAGTCGGATTGTGCCGTTCCGCGGCGAGTATTACGAGTTGAAGCCGGAGGCCCACCACCTCTGCCGCAACCTGATTTACCCGGTGCCGGATCCCAAGTTTCCTTTTTTGGGAGTCCACTTTACGCGGATGATCGATGGCGGAGTGGAATGCGGTCCGAATGCCGTGCTCGCGTTTGCCCGCGAAGGCTATCGCATGTCCGACATCAACCTGCGCGACCTCGCCGAGTCACTGTCGTACGCCGGTTTCCGACGCTTGGCGATGAAGCATTGGCGAACCGGCATCGGTGAAATGTGGCGGTCGATTAGCAAAGCGGCGTTTGTGAAAGCGCTGCAGCGATTGATGCCGGAAATACGCAGTGAACATTTGGTCCCAGGCCGCGCGGGCGTCCGTGCCCAGTCGCTGTCGGAGGAAGGCAATCTTATTGACGACTTCGTGATTCAATCCGGGGAACGGGTCATTAACGTCTGTAATGCTCCCTCTCCCGCCGCCACCTCGTCTCTCAACATCGGCCAATTGGTCGTCGATCAGCTCGCCCCGCGACTCGCCCCGCGCGGTTGATTTTGCGGTCTACTCTTAAGGCACCACAATAAAGAGTGACCCCCTTTCTAGGATACTTGCACTCCCCTATTCGAGCTGCTAAGTTACCCCCTCAAGAGTACAGAGGGGGGTATGTTGCTTGAGAGTCGATCGCGTAGGACGTAGTTCCTTCACGGCGCTGTGCCGTGAGGCGTCCTGGCGAAGGGCTTTTCCACTAGGGAGGGACGTCATGTCCAGATTCTTGTTGAGTCGCGTCGGATTGTTGTCGTTGCCGTTGGCGCTGGCCGTTCTCATCGCCGCGGGGCCAGTGACCGGACAGGAAAAGGGGACCGTCAAAGCCGCAGCCAAAGGGGAGAAGAAGGAAAAGTCGGCCGGACGATTGCCGCCCCATTACGGGGAGGTCGTCAGCAAAGAGCAGCGGGAAAAAATCTACTTGGTCCAGGCGAAGTACGCGGATCAGATCGAAAAGCTGCGCGATCAGATCGAGACGTTGGAAAAGGGGTACTGGCCCCTTAGACCCACACACCGCCACCCGCACTTTACCGCGTGAATTCGATTCGTACCATGCAAGGATGTTGCTATCTGGCAGATAGAAGCCAAACGACAAAGTACACACTACCCACAGTCATCATCGAGCCGCAACCAATTCGGTGTGCGACGTCTAGATAGTGGTTGAACCCCGCGTTCGCTGGCGTACGAACTAGACGCGCTACGCCCGTGTAGACGGCAAACATGGTGAGCGGCGTCCAAAGAATCAAAATCAACACAGCCATAACTTGGCGGACGAACATGAAATTCCATCCTGCCCACGTCAAAATCATCGGGAGGATGACTGGGACCATCATCAGGATGATGAGTGCGCTCTGGACGAACCGTTTTAGTATCGAATTACCGCCAGACATAGCAGCAATTGTAACATGAACGAATTCTACGCCCTTCGCGTCAAGGCCCGCGAGAAGCGGGACCAGACTATCGCCCAGGCCAAGCAGGAATACGACTCCTCTCTGGAAGCCATTTCCAAGCTGGAACGTAACCTGACCGGCAGCGAACCCAAGAACCGCAAGTTGAGCGCGTGCGTTGACAGCGTGATCCCGTCTGAGGGCGAATTCAGCCTCGACCAACTCCTGGCCAAGCTGGAAATCCTGGAACCATCCCGACGCTGGCGAAAACAGGCGGTCAATAGCCACATTCATCGTCTACGGAAGATGGGTATCGTTCAGCGCACGAGCATCCACCGGAAAGACCAGCCATCGACCTACATTCGGGCGGGAGCCGGGACGGAGCGACCTGCCGGCGATAAGACGCTGCCGGAGGTCATGGTGGAAGCGCTCGGCAACCGGTCGATGACGCCTGTCGAGTTGACGATGGCGGTTTTGCAGGCGGGCTACCCAACGACCAGCAGCCGGAATGGGCTGCGCGCTGCCGTTTGTGGGGCGTTGCGGAAGGACAAGCGGTTCAAGAGGGACGGGGAGCGGTGGTCAATCTGATTTTTCCTTCTCGTCAGATTTCTTCAAAAGTTGCTTGAGCTTCTCGTCAACGGCTTCCCGGACAATCGTTTCCTGGGTACGCCACAGCCGAGGGGCTCCAAATCCGATAAGTATGGAAAATGCAAGAACGCGCGCGACAGTTGTGGGGCTTTCAGTAAACGCACCAACAAAATAGAGCGCAAGAATGAGACCAAGAACACCAGAAACAAAGGCGTGACCTAGCGCCCACTCTCCCATCGCGAAAAATTGCATCGGCTGGTGAAAACGACCCTTAGAGGGAAGTTTTCGAAAATCTTCCTTGTACATCAACACCCAACGCGAAAAACCACCCAACGCCGCACACAATGGAGCGAGATACAGCAATGTAATGTCTTGACGTTGGAACCCGAGCTCGGTTAGGTATTGAACGATATTCATAGATCCTCTCTTCGTCGCCTGTCACGGTTCCCTCATGCCAGCCAGCACGGATGACGCCAATTCTCTGATCAGCCGGATGGGATTGTAATCCTATTGCACCGGCATCCGCCTGAAAACTTCTTCCAGCGTCGTTTCGTT
>CAZFLF010000883.1:0-3643 GCA_964519825.1 uncultured Pirellulaceae bacterium
TGCGCACGCTTCATTTCTACGATGAAATGGGCCTGCTGAAGCCCGCCTATCTCGGGGCGAATGCCTACCGGTTCTACGAAGAGTCACAGCTCTTGACCCTCCAGCAAATCCTGTTTTACCGGGAGTTGTGGTTCGAGCTGAAGCAAATCAAAGAAATCCTGGGCCGGGCCGATTTCGAAATAGTCGCCGCCCTCGAGTCGCATCGGAAGGTTCTGCAAAACAACCTCACGCGGACGCACATGTTGATTGAGACTATCGACAAAACCATCAAGCACTTGAAAGGAGCCAAGATAATGAAAAGTGAGGAAATGTTTGCGGGCTTCAGAGTCGCCGCCGGGGAGGACCGATTCGGCGAGCATATCAAACTCGGCGGCGAACCGAATGATTGCAAGGTGTCTGCACAGGACACAAATGGCGCGATGTGTATTTTCGAGTTCAACGGCGAAGGCCTCGGGCCGCCTCACCTGCACCACGACCAGGATGAATGGATCTACATCATCGAGGGTGAGTGTTACTTTGAGGTCGGCGCGGAACGGTTGCGCCTGACCGCCGGCGAGAGCATTTTCATCCCGCGCAAGACCGCCCACTTCTGGGCTTGCGTGAACGGCAAGCAAGCCAAAATCATCAATGTTTACCATCCGGCAGGCAAGATGGAGGAATTTTTCCGCGCCGTAAGCAATCACGAGAACCTGCCAACGCGGGAGGATGTGATCAACAAGACTTACACCGACGAACAGGTCGAGGGGCTTCTTCGGTTGTTCCAAGACCACGGTATGGATCTTCTCGGCCCGCCGCCCATTTTTGAATGAACCAGCGGCCTAACCATGCGCTGCGAACCCGGCCATCGCGCTCCGCTGGTTTTGAACTGCCGGCTCGACGTCGCAACGCTCGTCGCTGAAATGAGAAAGCCCTTCGACGTTCTCGCCGAAGGGCTTCTTTCTGAGAAAAGTCGAGGCGACGGGATTTGAACTTTGTTCCGAATAACGTTGGAAATCTGAAGATGTCAACCAACCCGTGTACCAGTTCTTGTACGGAAAACGTGCTGGACGTACCGAGCACTTTTTACCGTCGAAGGAGTGTCACGACCGCGGCGAAAGCCGAAACAGACGCCAAGCCCAAACACACAGGGCCGCCGCGACAAGCGTCAAGAGAATGTAGAATGGGTCTGTTGACAGGTGTGGCTCCACGATGATTCGCAAGAGATGCGCTACGGTGAACAGGCCGAAAAGCACGCCAGTTGTCAGTATGTAGGCTTTCATGAAACCCTGTCCGAAATTCCTTAGTTACTGGGTCGCCAACAACAATTGCTGTAACTCCGCTTTCAACTCCTGAAGCTGCGGCTGAACATCGGGCGCTTGCACGAGGTTCTTCATCTCGAGGTGATCGGCTTGCAGGTCGTAGAGTATGCCACTTGCCAAAGTAGGCTGTTTCGTAACCCGCTTGTTGGAGCCGGACCGGAAACGTGTCGCGGCCGAACTCGCGCGCTAAGTGGACGCCACTCCCGGTGATGCCGTGCGTGTGCGCATATTGACCGGTAAGAATACTGGCACGGCTCGGCAAGCAGAGCGGCGTCGTGACGAAGGCGTTGCGGAACCGCGCCCCTTCATTCGCAATGCGATCGATGTTCGGCGTCTTGACGAAAGGATGGCCCGTGGAGCTCAGCGCATCCCAGCGGAGGTCATCGACGAGAATCACAACGATATTAGGGCGAGCGGGCACCTCGGCCGCCCGGCTCGTCGACGCACTCGCCAGTGCAAACAGGAACACTGCCAGGCCGGCGGCAAATCCCGATAGTTTGGTCCCGGTAGATCGTATAAGTCGCCAAGCGAACATAGGTCACCGCCCCTAACCCATCCATTAACCAGACTCTTGTACGCCCCAATACCAATCACATCGCTTTTCAAAGTTGTCGTACGGCCACAATTCATCGAGTTCTTTACAGCTGCCATTGTCGTCTTGGTCGATCGAATCGCCGAACTTAACATGCAGCAGTTGGAAGCCCTCTCCCGTCAAGACGCCGGTGTCGCGGATTTGCTGGATGAAGCGTGCGAGATCATCAGCCGTCATCAAAGGCGGTGCGCACGGTCGATAGTAAGTAAGGCTCGTAAAGAACGACATCGCATTACGTGACCGTGGCTGGAACTTGTGTCAACTCAGGGCGGGTTAGTGCTCGCTTAGTTTTTCTTCTCGAGCTTCTCTGACGCGAGCTGTTCTTTCAGCAGCAACGTCAGGGCGCGAGCCGTGCGAGTGAAGCCAGCGAGCGGCCCGTGCAGTCGGTGAAGCGGGACCGTCCCCTCGGGGTGATCAAGTAGATGTACCAGGTCTTCGAGCGAACAGTCCTCGTAGCGATACGTCTTCCCGTCCACCTTAACCTTGCGTGCCTGGGCATCGACCTTGCTGAACAGCCGGTCCACCCTGAATGGACGTCCATCCGGGTTCCAGATCGAGTCCTTCTTGTATGTCTCGATGGTCAGCGCCACGGCGTCAAGCAAGGGCATCTGCCCTTTATTCCGCCCGGCAGGCAGTCCTTCGGGTGGCCTCGGAAGTTCGGCCAGCCGTTCAATCGACAGGAAGGACAGCAACAATATCGGCTCATATTCTGCGCTATTTGGATCGGGAGGATCGGCCGTCAGCCAATAGGCCACATACTTTTCCTTCGCCACGACCGCAAATCCCTGCCCGTCGGCACTCGCTGGGCTGGCGGCAATACTGACGACGAGAAGGGCGAACGCGATGAAATCTCTCATTGGATCAACCCTCGGTTAAATAGCGCGACGAACGAGATTATCTATAGAATCCACACGGACCGCAGTTCCGGTGGAACGAGTTGTTCGGAGGCGCCTTGCTCAGTCGAATGGAACGGCAGTGGAGTAAGTCGGGTCGTCGACGTAAATTTTCACCATCTGTCCGCCGGCGGTCGAGGTGAACAGCCCGAACCTATCCAGAGTCGCGCCCTGAGTTTTTTGGCCTGGCTTCAAGGCGAGCGAAACGGACTCTTGGCCAAGCGTCACGCGCATTGCGCCGTTGCCGCCGTTTGCATCGGGATCATAGAGAAGCGACCAGTCGAAGACCTTGCCGGGTGTGAGCACCGGGCCTTGATCTACTCCGGCTTTCGTTCCCTTCGCCGTCACGACCACGGGGATGAAGTAGTGGCCGATGCGCGTCGGCCCGCCGACATGGACGCCGACGAAATGTCCCGCGTCCGCAGGTGACGTGTCTTTGCTGGTGCTGTTGAACCAGCCTAGATACATGTCGGAGTCGGGTCCGGCGGTGACGAGCTTCACCTTACCGCGCGCTTCCAACCGCTGCTGCAGGTTGAGCGGCCCGACGCGGTCGGCGTAGTAGCCAAAATCGCCGCTGCGCCAGAGGCCGCCCCCGATTTCACCCGGGTTCCCACCAGCGAAACTCGTCTTCGCGCTGAAGCCGAAATCGTGCGCGCCGACCTGCTCGCGATCCTCGAAGCTGACGCGGTTGCCCGCGCCGAGCCAGCCGGGGTCTGCCGAGAAGTCCTGACTTTCGCCGTTGTATTGCAGGTCGTCGAAAAACATCGTCGCCGCGCCGCCGGACTTCATCATGTTGAGCACGCCGAAGCGGTCGAAGGTTGCGCCTTCCTTTTTGTAGCCCGGAGTGAGGTCCACGGTGA
>CAZFLF010000884.1:0-3643 GCA_964519825.1 uncultured Pirellulaceae bacterium
GTCTCCTGTACTATGTAACTAGTACAGTAGGCGCTGGGTGGCCGAGCGTCAAGAGGCGCTGGAAAAATTTCGCTCGCGAGAAGGCGAGGACTTGATCCGAATCTCAAAAGCAACCTTGATGACCCGCTAGCTGCCAATCTTGGATCGCAGGCTCTCCAATACATCGATCGCTCGGGATGCCTGGTTGACGCTCCCCGCGTGATCGATGAAACGACCCGTATCTTGCAGAGCAAGTTTCGCCGCCTCAATGCCGCCACGGCTACTGACGAATTCTGCAGCGACCATCATGAGATTAACAAAGCTCTCTTCGGGTTTCGGTGCTGCCGGTTTTTGGGCTTGGGGCTTTTCAGCACGAGTCTTTTCGGCGCGAGGTTGCTTGGCCATCGATAGCTCTCCCTGGATGTGGTTCAACGTGGTCAAAGATGGGGAGCATTATAATTGGACGATCCGTAATAAGTGAGTGGTGAGATCAGTATGGCAGGCGAAATATCTCGCCCAGAGCAAGGGGATTCCATGATATTCCCGTCAAAACGGCACGTCCCCGTCGTGTGCGTCATCGCTCGGCGATGATCCGTTTGGTTCGGCTTTCTTGCGGGCCTGATATTCGGCCTCGAACTCGGCGTCGCATTGGGGACAGTGTTCCCAGGTCGAGTAGTGTCGGATGAAGCCGGTGGCGGGGAGGTTCGGATAGATATGGGCTTCGGGAAGAACCTCTTCCACGAGGTACCGATAGGCGTCGCGCGGCGAAAAGTGTTCGCACATATCGAGCGCCACGCGATGCAGCGCAAGGCGGGCCAGCAACGTGTTGAACAGTTCGCTGGCTTTCTCGTCAGTCAGTTGATCCACCGGAGGCAACTGGATCGGCGGATCGAAGAGCGTGGAGAGCGGCACGTCGTTCGTTCCTTCGACCATTTCGTCCCACTGCTCATACATCCGTTTGGTCTCCGGGTCGATGCCGGGGATGACTTCGTCCCAGCTTCGCCTAACGAGTTCCGTGGCGGCAACCTCGTTATCGGGCGGCTCGGCCGTAGGCCGCTCGTACGTGTTGGAAGCTATGAGCGTTTCGTCGAAGTCCGCCGGGAACAAGTTGTACGGGTCGTCCTCCTCGTCGTCTTCGTCGGCGGTGAAGTCGGTCTCGTGAACTTGGCCCTCGTCATCCATTTGGTCACCGACGATCCCCGGTCCCTCGCCGCCGGTCTGTTCCGGAAGCGGTTCGGGCTCCACGGCTGGCCGGGCCGCTTCGTCTTCCGTAACGTATTCGATTTGCGGGTCGACGATTTCGGCGACCACGCGGCCGTTCTGGCTGAACCATTCCAAGTACAGACACAGCTTCTCGTCGGTCGGCGGCGGCTCGCCAAGTTTACTGAGGCGAATGAAATCATCGATCGGCACGCGCGGTACGCGGACCATCTTCAACGACACCGCGCCAACCACGCCGATCTGCTGCATGTCCAGCTCTGCCAGATCCGGTGCGTCGGTGGAATCGGTCGGCGGCCGCGGCGTGGCCGCGAATCGCACGTGCCGGCCCGCTAATTCGCCCGAGAGGTTCCCCGCCAAGTCGAACCGGACGCCATGATCGTCGCCAAAGTCCAACCAGCCGTGGACCGAGTTGCGTCGCAAATTGATCAGTTCGCCGCTGACCACATAATCGCCCAATCGCCAGGCCATGATTGTCTCGCTTATGGGAGTTCAAGACGTCGGATGTCGGAATCGGCGACCTTGACTAGGTTATCGATGAATCGGTTGTATTTCTTGCGCGCGTTTTGGGAGGGCGAGGCTCTTGCGGAGCGCGCGATCTCCCAAGGGTAGTACCGTCATTTGAGAATGAAGCTAATTTCCGGTTGCCGAGCTATCCCGCCTAATAGGTGGTATGAACATAGTGCGGCAGGACTGGCCCCGTCAAGCATGCGGAACTCGAAGACGAGCAGCTTCGATTATCTTCCAGCGTGTGGCATTCCAACATCCAGTCGACAGACCTGGTTCAGAACGCCGGTTCAAAACTCGGCGCTGCCGGGAGTGCGCGGGAACGGAATTACGTCGCGGATGTTTGCCATGCCCGAAATGAATTGCACGACCCGTTCGAGTCCCAGGCCAAAACCTGCATGCGGTACTGTGCCGAAGCGCCGTAGATCGAGGTACCACCAATAATCTTCCGGCCGCAACCCGGCTTCGACCATGCGGCGTTCGAGTACTTCCAGCCGCTCCTCGCGCTGGCTGCCGCCGATGATCTCGCCGACTTTCGGAACCAGCACGTCCATCGCGCGGACCGTGCGGTCATCGTCGTTGAGCCGCATGTAGAACGCTTTGATCTGTTTCGGATAGTCGAACAGGATCACCGGACAGCCGAAGTGCTTTTCCGTGAGATACCGTTCGTGCTCCGATTGCAGGTCGGTCCCCCACGACACGGGGAACTCGAACGTTTCACCACTCTTGGTCAGGATGTCGACTGCTTCCGTGTACGGCACGCGTTTGAAGCTGCTGGCAAGAATCTGTTCCAACGTGGCGATGACGGTTTTGTCGATCCGTTCATTGAAGAATTCCATATCCTCGCGGCACTTGTCGAGCACATCGAAAAAGATGCGCTTCAGAAATCGCTCGGCAAGATCCATGTTGTCGGTCAACTCAAAGAACGCCATCTCCGGCTCGACCATCCAGAATTCGGCCAGATGCCGCGACGTGTTCGAGTTCTCAGCGCGAAAAGTCGGCCCGAATGTGTATACCTTGCTGAGCGCTGTTGCATAGATTTCGGCTTCCAGCTGGCCACTGACGGTCAAATATGCGGGGCGGTGGAAGAAGTCGAGCGACGCATCGACTTTGCCGTCCTTCTTCGGCAGCTTTTCCAAGTCGAGCGTCGTCACCCTGAACATCGCACCGGCCCCTTCGCAATCGCTGGCGGTAATAATGGGGGCGTGGATGTACAGGAATCCCTCTTCTTGGAAGAAGGCGTGGATCGAGCGGCAGACGCAGTTCCGCAATCGAGCAATCGCGCCGAAGGTATTCGTCCGCGGGCGCAGATGCGCCCACTCACGCAGCTTTTCGAACGAGTGCTGTTTCTTTTGTAGCGGATAGGCTTCGGGGTCCGCCCAGCCATGCACGGTGATGAGCGACGCCAGGATTTCCGTCGCTTGCCCTTTGCCGCCCGACGGTTTCACTTCTCCTTCGACCGTCACACAGCAGCCGGCGCCGAGCCGTTTTACGTCGGATTCATAATTCGGGAGCTTTGCTTCCGCGATGATCTGCAGATTGCCGAGGCAACTGCCATCGTTGAGTTCTAGAAAGCTGAAGCCCCCCTTCGAATCGCGCCGCGTGCGAATCCAACCCTGCAAGCGGACCTGCTGGCCAATTGCATCCTTCAGGCGGGCTTGTGCCACCGACATCCGTTCCATGGAAGACCTCCGTTTGAGAATATCCAAGCAGAGTGGATCAATGCCCGCGTTCCGCCAACCAGCGTTCCGCATCGAGCGCCGCCATGCAACCGGTGCCGGCCGACGTGACCGCCTGCCGATAGTAGTCGTCCGCGACGTCCCCCGCCGCGAAAACACCTGCAACACTCGTCCACGTGCGGAATGGCTTGGTCAGTTTGATATACCCCTTTTCATTGATCTCCAGCTTGCCTTGGAGGAACGCCGTATTCGGAGTGTGG
>CAZFLF010000885.1:0-3642 GCA_964519825.1 uncultured Pirellulaceae bacterium
TTCCGTTGAGGCGGAAAGGTCAAATCAATAGGGTCCAGAAAATCGCTGGTGAACGGGACTGGAGATTATATTCGTCCCTCATCCAACCCGGCATCCAATGCCGGGCCCAAGAAAAAACCGCTGGCGCGGCAAAACCCGGTGAACCGGGTTCTTCGGAGTCCATCGAGGCGCAACAAAAACCCAGTGGCGGACGATCCACAACTGCGCGATTTAAAAGTACGTTTTCATCATCCCAGCCCAGCACTGCCAAGGAGTCGGCAAGCTGCCGGCCGGAGACTTGGCGCGGCATTCTCATGTTGCCAGCACCTCGTCGCGCACGATATGCAGTCGGATCAGCTTCGGGGCATGTTCGTCGTCAAAGTGGCACTCGACCGCCTCGCGCACGGCGGATCTCAATTCGTCCAGCGTGTCGGCTTCGGTGAAAATAGACTCTTTCACGGCCTGCGCGGTAAAACCACCCTCCGGGGCCTCTTCGACAAGGAACAGAATTTCGGTCATGGCATCCTCCGATGTCCGGGTAGGTGTCGGTCGGTTAGGCAGCACTGTAGATTATCGATTCCAGTTCGCGAATGACCTCTTGAAACTTGTCCCGTCCGCCGAACAGTTTAACGATTTCCACGGGCGTGCCGAATTGGTTGGTCGGCTGAACCTTCAAGCTCATCACAATCGCTCGGCTGGTGATAGTCCCGAACTTTCTTTCGCTGTCGCTGCCGTGTCACCGTTGCCTGAAGTTACCGTCTCGAACCTGTCGGACACAACAACCGCGACTTCCCATCGCCTCCAACTGCCCCGCGGATTGCCGGTTGCCCATTGCCAATTGGAGGAACTACTTGCACTTCGCACTGGCTGAAAGTTCGACGACCAATCCAATGTGCTGCCAACTCGTCACCGTCGAACTTTCGCCAGTGGCACACATTCGGAGGGGGTTCTTGCCAGTGCCACCCCGCCGGGATGCATGCCGCAAAACTTCTGCCAAATGGACAATGGTCCAGCAAGCTGAGAAACCTTCAAGACATTCAACATCCGACTCCATAAGATGTAATCTGTCATGCGTACGGTGAACCGTTAATTTACATGAGGAAAAGGAGATGAGAATGGCCGAAAAACGCAAGGCTCCGATCAGCAATCGCATTTCGCTGCCGTTTGACAAGGCGGTTGAGGGGCTAGTTAAGGTGAAGCCAGAGAAGCCGCCCAGGAAACCGGACGCACAGTCAATGGCAAAGCGGAAGAAGAAAGCTGCCGGCTAGCTAAGAGAAGATTCGTGGAATTCAAGCGCACCGATAATCCGAATGACAAGCGGCGTCACCGCATCGTGACGCTGATTTCGTTTGCTTTTGCTCTCTTGGTATTCGCTGCTATGTGGCAAGGCTGGCTCGGTCCCAATCCGAGGGTATTCGCGATACCTTTCCTGATTTTGACTTGTCTGATTTTTGAATTCGGCATCCGCCGGACCGGCGGTTAGTGGGTTTGTCAAGTATGTCATTCTGAACATTTTTACCAATCCACAACTGAGTATCCGGGACTACATTAGGCAACGATACTCGGCACTCCCGCAAGAGAAATCTTGTTGACCCACGACGCCCCAGAATCAGCCGAGAATCCGGCGATACACGTCGGCCGGACGCGCGGCCATGCGACTGGATGGTTAAAAAAGCTGTTCGATGGCTCGCCCTTCGGCCAGCAGGTTGTAGGGGCGGCCTTCCCGGTCGCGCGCTTCGAGATCGTGGACGCCCATCGCGTGATAGACAGTCTTGGTGATATCGGCGGGAGTGACTGGATTGTCGGCAGGAAACTCGGCAAAGCGATCACTCGCGCCGAAAGTCTGCCCGCCACGGATACCGCCGCCGGCCATGAGGACGCTGAGGCAATGCGTCCAGTGATCGCGGCCCACGGTCCCCGCGGCGGCCGAACGCGGATCGCCGATCTTGGGTTTACGTCCCATCTCGCTGGTGACCAGGACAAGCGTCTGGTCGATCAAACCGCGCTGGGACAAATCTTCCAGCAAGGCAGAAAAACCGCGATCAAACTCCGGCAACAGATTCTCCTTCAGACAACCGAAATTGTTGCCGTGCGTATCCCAGCCGCCGGCACTGAGGCACTTATTCTTGTCATACCGCGGGTCTTCCATCCAAAAAACCGTGACGAACGGCACGCCGGCTTCGACCAATCGCCGTGCCAATAACAGGCTCATGCCGTTAATCGTCTCCCCGTACCTCTGCCGCATTTCGGGTGATTCGCGCGATACGTTAAACGCTTCAGTTGTGCGTGAAGACAACAACAAGGAGAGCGCCCGTTGTTGCTGCCGAGTCCACGTGCGCGGCGTAAGGTACTGCTCGAAGCCTGTCCGCGCCGCGTCGATCGTGCGCAGCAATGTGTGCCGGTTCGTGAGGCGATCGGGGGTGACATTGCCTTCCAGCACCAGCGCCGGGGCGTGGAACTCCAGCGGCTTATCCATGTCGCCATGGACGTACAGCGGGTCGTGTTCGACGCCGAGCCGCGCGGCGAATTGGCCGGGACGAGTGTACGGCGCCGTACTTGGCTTGAACGGCAACGTGATCGCGTTAGGCAATTCCGGATGACCGGGACGCCGCGATGCGACAACGGTTCCCATGTAGGGCCAATCGTCGGCGTACGGAGTGCGGTTGTTCCCTAGCGTCAAGAACGTTGGATCGGGAACATGTCCGGTCAGGTTGTAATAGTAGCCCGCGTGATGATCGTTCGTGTTTACCGTCGCACCTACGGAATTGACCACGGCGAGGTGATGGGCTTGGCGAGCCAGCAGCGGCAGGTGTTCGCAGAGACGAACTCCCGCAGCCGACGTCGCGATCGGCTGAAACGTCCCGCGATACTCGGCCGGAGCGTTCGGCTTCATATCCCAAGTGTCGACGTGGGATGCGCCACCGCACAGGAAGAAGAGAATCGTCGATTTCGCCGGTGCACGAACCCCTTTTTCGACTGCATCGCCACCCGGGGCGGCAAACCCTGAAGAGCCGAACGAAAGCCCGGCGCAGCCGATTCCCGACGCGACCAGAAAGGTCCGACGGTCCACACGTGACGAAGGTCTGAAAAAGGCGTTATTCATGGACATCCTGATCCGCAACAGTTCGACGATCTCCGGATTTCAATGGCCCAGGTTATCCCGCCGCTCTCCAATGGGCAACGCATGTATGCAGGTCAATCGACGCGACTGATCCACGAGATTATTCTCGCAAGCATTGGCCAAGATAGATACATTGGTTGAATTCCCGCCGCAAATTGTCCCACCGAGTTTTCGACTTCCAGGTTCCGGTCAACAGCCTAGTACATTGTCCAACGTGAATTGAGGGATGGGAGGCTCCTGCCGAGCCGATTCCCGGTTGACGCAAAACAACGTATGCGGCTCGGCAGGAGCCTCGCCCTCCCAAAGATGAACGCAAGGCTTCTAAATCATCGTTCCGTGCCATTCTTGCTGTTGCTGTTGCTCCTGCCGATCGTTGCGATGGCGCGGGCCAGCCAACCTGTTGATTATGCGCGTGACATCAAGCCCATTCTGCGTGAAAAGTGCTTATCATGTCACGGGGGTTGGAAGCAGGAAAGCGGCTTGCGACTCGACACGGCGGAGAGTATCCGCAAGGGAGGCGATGGCGGTTCGGCAATCGACAC
>CAZFLF010000886.1:0-3642 GCA_964519825.1 uncultured Pirellulaceae bacterium
CCGGCCAGCGCCATCGATGATTCGGCGATGAACTCCGTTCGCCACAGAATGCCTGTTTGGGCCAACTCGGCCATCTGACGATCGATATCGGCCAATTTCTCGCGGTCATTACGGATCTCTCGACGAGCCACGAACAACTGCTGACGCTTGACACTGGCCTTCGTGTGGACATCGCGGTCGACGGCGATCACTTCTTTGCCGGTGGCGATGAAAGCGTGCGGACCGCGAAAAGTCAGTTGGTTTCCCACGATGTACGCGAAACCGGCGTCACCAGTCTGTTGGTTCAGCGCCAGGAAGTGATGGGGCCCGGACGAGTAGAGTTGACCATCGGAGAGCATGGCTCGCGAACCGCCAACTTCTCCCCCCGCCGTGGTTCGCCAGCCAAAGCTTTTCTTGAAAACGAATTCGCCTGACTTGCGATTGAACGCCGCCGGAAGCGAGCTGCCGGACGGTACAAACAACAAATCCTCGTTCGCGAGCAGATAACCTTGCGGCGAGAGATCATCGCGTCCGGCGTCGCGTTGGCTGATGCGATCATTCTTCCACAACACCGTTCCCGTTTTGGCGTCGGCCGCAGCGAGATAGACGGTCTCATGGGGAAAGATTCCGGCGCCGAAGTACGCGACCTCGTCGGCAATCAAGACGCCTGTGCGAATTGGCCAGCGTGAGATCATCTTACCGCGAGCAAATAATCGCTCTTCGCGCGGCCCGACTCTCAGCTTCCATAATTCTTTGCCGGACACCCCATCGACACAGTAAACACAACCGTCATCCGAACCGAAATAAACTCGGCCGTCGTATATCGTTGGCGCCAGTCGCACCGGCCCGCCGGTAAAGATTCGCCACACGGTTTGGCCAGTCGCCACGTCGGCGCAACGCACTTGATGATCGACCGACGAACCGAAATAGACTCGATCACCAACGACCGACACGTGATGGGCGTCGTCAAACCGCACCCGGTGCTTCATCACCATCCCTTCGATGGGCTCGCTGCGCGGGCCTTCCCAAGCCGATTCGGTCGGTGCGGCAGACCGGTATTGCCAATGTAAGGAGAGCGGAAACCGCAGCGATTGGTCGGTCACTCCCACGCGGGTATTGTCGTGCAGATAAGTCGGCCAATCGGCGGCAAAAATCCCGGTGGAATCGCTCAGCCAACACAAAACTAAAACCGACAACAAGCGGCGAAGAATCATGATAAAACACACCTCGGCGGCAGGACGGAAAGAGGCAGGATTGGCAGCGGATTGTAGCTCGGACTTCAGGCCCAGTCACTCCTGGAGCAACACGAAGAGAGGAGCTTCCTCCACTGCCAGCGAAACGGCGCCCGCTCGGGCGGTTGCTTCAACGGCCGGCGCATCCCCCGGCGCCAACGCCATCCGTTCGGCCCGGACGACCTTCGCGGCCCCGATAGGGATTTCCGCGATCCCCTTGTGATCCGACCCAGTGGGAGACCACACCGCGACGATCTTTTTCTTCGAGTCGGCGGTATGAGCGTATTCGTAGGCGTAAACGTCGCCAGGCTTACGCATGATCGCACGCTCAAACCTGTAGTCTCCCAGCAATCGGTAGAGATGGGCCACTGCGTGGAACGAAGGCTTCGGCTGGAAGTTCCTCGTGATGCCGGAGGACGCGTGAAACGAAGGTTCATCGGAATCATTGAAAAAGTACAGGTACGCGCGCTCGACATCCATCGCGGAAAACAGCAGGAAGGAACGGACAAGATACTGCGCCTGCTTCTCGTCGCTAACGTTCCCCTTCCACTTCGCACCATCCCCGGTCGTCGGCAACGGCTTCGTGGAAGCGTCCCAACCAAACTCGGTGACCCAGACGTCTTTGCCTCGGGCGTTCTGATCCCGCCACGCGATCAGTGACTCGATGATCGAAAGGAAATCGACGGCGGGGTCTTCCGGAAACGAACGCTTCCACGAGGGCCACTTCTCGGCGATCGCGTACGTGTGGATGTTGAGGACGTCGTACAGGGGCTCAAGGCCGCGCACGCATTCCACGCTCTTCTCATAATGGCCGCTCTTTCCCGTGGTCATGTTGCAGGTCAGGATTTTTAGTTTCGGGTCCCCCTCCCGAAAGCCCTGCGCCATGTTCTCGAACAGAGTCCGGTATTGTTCGTCCTTGTAGTTTCCGGGCTCGTTGCCAATCTCCACAGACGCGACCAGCTTCTTGGCGGAGGACGGACCGAACGCCTTTGCGAAGGCCAGACCGTAGGCGCGGGCGTCGCGCGCCAGGTCTTTCCAGGCGTCCGGAGGCGTTTCGTTGAACATGATGCACACGTCCGTCTCGAACCCGTATTTCTGCCAGGACCCGTAGACAAGGTCCCAGTTGACCCGGTTGCGAGCCTCTGGGAACCGGGGAACGAAGTCCGTGTCCGGGCCCATGTCCCAACCGAAACTGTGGTAGTCGCGTGCCTTGCGGCAGACCTTTCCATAGAGTTCCGGCTTGAACTGGATCGTGTGACCGTTGATCCCCATCAACTCGCCCATTGCAGGCCGAGTCGGCGCCTCCCGAGGCGCAGCCAGAGTCAGCAAGACCGCCAGTGAAAGCGCGTTCATCTTCGAATCTCCTCCGGAAAGATGCCCCTCTTAGCGCCGCCCACGTATTCGTCCGCGGACAAAAAATTCCATCGACTCATTCTGTCGACGAGCCTATCGCCGGGGAAGTGCTGGGGACATGAGGATCAAGAATTCCAGGCCTGGTCTCGTCACGCAGGCTGCAGGACGACGATTTATCCAACTAGCCTTTTATCTTTTACCCCCAATCTATAACCCGCTTCTCCCCGTCTTCCCAAGAACTGGATCTAGTTGTCGGCTCGGCGGCTCAGGGCCTTCCAAAGAATGAAAGCGGGCACGCCCGCCGCCGTGACACCCGCTGCGGCGGCGACAATCGGCCATTTCGACGTGCCGAGCACGAACAACCAACCTAAATACGCGACGATACTCGGCAGCGGGTACAGCCACATGCGAAACGGCAGCGGAACGTCCGGCCGAGTAGTGCGGAGCAAATGCAGGGCGAAGATCTGTCCCAGGAACTGCACCAGAATGCGTACAGTGACTGCGGCGCTGATCACGGCATCCAACGGAAAGAAGCAACAGACCGCCGTGATGCTCCCCAGCGTCACCAGTGACACGAGCGGGTAGTTTCCCGATGGATGCAACTTGGCGAAAACGGCAAAGAAATCCCCTTGTCGAGCTGCTGCAAAGGGAATTCGCGAATAGCCCAATGTGATCGCGAACATCCCGGCAACCACCGCCCAGACCACCAACCAGGTAAATGCTACGGCGACCGGACGGCCATAAAGACGTTCCATAAAGTCCGCGGCAATATTCTTGGAAACCATCGCTTCCTGCCACGGAATGACTCCGATGATCGAGATGTTCATCGTCAAATAAATGGTGGCTACGATGAATACGGAGAGCATCACGGCGCGAGGAATCGTCCGGCCGGGATCGCGCACCTCATCCCCAAGGTGGCAGATGTTGTAGTAACCCAGATAGTCGTAGATCGCGATCAACATCGCCGCTCCTAATCCGTCTGACAGCCGACCCGCGTTCGACCAGCGGAACTCGACTACAGAATCCGTCAGCAGCGCGGCATTGAGCGCTGCCAGGCGCACCGATTGCAGCGCGTTTT
>CAZFLF010000887.1:0-3642 GCA_964519825.1 uncultured Pirellulaceae bacterium
TCAAACGGCTTCTGTTTCAGTATTCAATGCACCGAGCTCCTGCCACCTTGGAAATGACTCATGCACGGACCATTCGCGGCGCGCGAAAGATCGGTTTGGGTATGGATGGACCCATTCGGCTTTTCGCTTGCCACTATGCCCTCGGGGCTTTTGAATATTGTTTGGAGATCGTGGAAGACTGGTCCGCCAGTGGAATGCCACAAACTGACGCCGGTGTCCTGGCGGAGATTGCGCTTGATGCCATAGGCGATCGCAGCAGGAAAGCAACTATTCCTTTCGTCCTGGATCGAATGTCCGCGAAGCTCGAAACCGTTCTACGAAAACTCTTTCGTTGACGCTGAAATACCGACTGGAGTCTTCTTCCTCAGAACGCGCTTCGCGCAAATCTGGAACCTCGCACCAATCACAATCGGTGACGATTTTCTGGTCGCAGGTGGTCTCAGACTCAAATCCGCCACGCACGATCCCGCGACGTTCATGCTGGAAAGAAAACCGATTCGCATCGGACGCCGTCTTTGGTCCGGCGTTAACGTGACAATTCTCACGGGCGTGACCATCGGCGACGATCTGGTCATCACTGTGGGAGGCGTGGTTACGGCGGACGTTCCGTCGAACTGTATCGTCCGCGTTCCGACCAGCCCCGAGTGTTCTGGACCGGGCGCGCTTTGGTGATGTCGCCGCTAATTGGCTTGATCAATCTCACCGCACTTATCTGTGACGCGATCGTACCGAACTCCGGCCGCAGCGCGGCGAATCTTTGCTGGTCCGCAGTCAAGCCGGTTTGTCACTCTTAGGCGGTCGAAGCGGCGCTCCATCACACCGGTCTCTCGCGATTGCTGGTGACTTCATGATACCGATTAGAGACATTGTCAAACGCCTTTTGCCCGCGAGCATTCGTGGCAGACTGCGCAAGACGTTTGAATTGTCTCAACTTGCTTATGCCGACGTGCGCATCAACATGCTGGGGGATTTATTCCCGTTGAAACCGCGATCCATTAGTTTCATGGCGAACGACATCTGCAATTCCCGCTGTGAGATGTGTCTGATCTGGGAGCGAAAAAAAGACCACGAAATCACGCCCGACGAATTGCGCCAGGTGCTGGCTGAGCCACTTTTCAGCAAAGTACAGGATATTGGAATCACGGGTGGTGAACCGACATTGCGGAAGGACTTGTCCGAACTATTCCGCGTGATTGCCGAGAAGAAGCCAAAGGTTCGGGGCGTCTCGATGATAACTAACGCGATCCGCGAATCCGAAGTGCAACAACGCGTCATGGAAGGGGCGGAGATTTGCCAATCACACGGGATTGGCTTCAGCGTGATGGTGTCGCTTGACGGTGTTGGAGAAGTCCACGATACGGTGCGTGGCCGACAGGGGAATTTCGAGAATGTGATCGCATGTATTGAAGCATTTCGAACGGCGGGGATTCCGGTCTCGTTTGGCGCGACAGTGACGACGTCAAATGCACCGTTCATTGATGATTTGCTCGACTATGCTCAGGAGCACAATCTATATGGGCGGTTTCGAGTGGCCGAGTTCATCGACCGTCTCTACAATGCGCCGCAATCGAATGTCATTCGCAATTTCGATGCAGTCACTCAGTATCATCTCGGTTTGTTCTTCTTCCGTGTTCGATTCGAATATGAAAAGGATCCGATGATACAAAAGACCTATGCCAGCATCCGCGGAATGTTGGTCGAAGGAAAACCGCGAACAGCTGGATGTCCTTATCATCACTCTGCAGTAATTCTCACATCGCGCGGCGAACTACTCTATTGTTCACCTAAGTCACCGAACCTTGGCAGTGTTCTCACGCCCGGTACTGCCACAAATATATTCTTTTCGAATCTGAGTAAGCGAGCTGACCTTAAAAAACGGCACTGCGATGATTGCATTCACGATTACCATGTGCCGGAGACTTTCCGAGAGAAAGCGGCCTTCTATTTCAGGCACCGACGCATCCACCAAACGTACAATTGCAACGATCTGGTTCGACGAACTCGGCGGATACTACAGCAACGGCCCGGTCACATCAATCCATTGAATCTCGAAAGTGAACGCGTCCTGATTGTTGGTTGGTACGGCACGGAGACCACGGGCGATAAAGCGATACTCTGGGGAATTATTAACCGGCTGCGCAACCGGTCGCGACCACCGAAGGAAATCTATCTGTCGAGCCTCTACCCATTCATCTGTGAGTGGACCAAGCACGAGATGAATCTACCAGAGTTGAAGATCGTCGAAACTTACGGGCCAGAGTTCGAACAGGCATGCGAAATGATTGACGAAGTGCTGGTTGGTGGCGGACCGCTCATGGATTTGGAATCTCTGAACCACATGCTCTATGCCTTTGCAGCCGCCAAGCGGCGTGGCAAGATCGTGCGAGTGGAAGGATGCGGCATTGGTCCGTTGAACAACCCAATTTACATCAATGTGGTACGAGAGATGATGCGACTTTCGGATCACATCGGTTTGCGGGATCAGGCGTCTACGAAGCGGTGCCGTGACGAGTTTGGTGAACCAGCGGAATGTGTAATCGACCCTGCGCATGATTACTTGGTGAGTCTGCTCAACGATCCGGCGCGACCACTTAAATCGTCGGGGGTGGCGAACAGTCAATCGGTGAGTTTTTTCTTGCGAGAATGGCCGGCAGTGTACGCCGCCGATCTGGAGCAAGACGAGTTCTGCAAGACCAATGTGAGATTCAACAATCAGATCGAGCAATTACAGTTGTACCTCACTCAGCAGCGTGGATTGCAAATTAATCTTCTTCCCATGCATACCTTTGCCGAAGGTGGTGATGATCGAGTATTGAATCGCCGCCTTGCACGTCGACTTCGGGAGAAATACGGTGTGCCAGCGAATCAAGTGTTTGTTCAGCGATTGCCGATCTCGCCTTTGGAAACCTGTCAGGCGATGGCAAACTCCCTTTTCAACGTCTGCATGCGGTATCATTCCGTCTTCTTCGCTGAGACGCTGGGGACCGAGTATCTGGCTATCGATTACACCGGCGGCGGAAAAATTCGCGGGTTTCTCGAAGACTGTGGCAAACTCGATCGATTGCTAACGTTACAAGAAGTCGCCTCGGGACACTGGCGGGAGAAAGTGGATTGCTTGCTGTCTCGTGTGGTAGGTAAACCGTCTACGGCCTTATAATTCTATTATTGCCAACTCAACCGACGACGAATTGATTTTCCATGCTAATTAAAGCACACCCATGCGGGTCTTGATCATCAACACAACACTTGGTCCTGGCGGCGTACCTGTGGTCGTCGCGAATCTACACCAGGGCTTTCTCAAGCAAGGGCTGCATTCAGAAATTCTTGTTGGGTCAAATCTCTTCGAGCCCCAACAGTCGATACATCAACTTGCGCCGAGAGGACGGTATATCGAGCGTGTGACCAATGCGATTTCCAATCGTCTTGGTTTGAGCAATAACGGACTACTTGGGACGTTTCGCCTTCCACGTCAAAAGATCTTCCGAGAAGCGAACGTTCTGAATTTCCACAATCTCCACGGAGGCTATTTCAATTTCCTGGCAATGCCGACGTTAACCCGCCAAAAGCCGGCCGTCCTCACGCTGCATGATATGTGGACATTTACCGGCCACTGCGTATACAGCTTCGGCTGCGATCGCTGGC
>CAZFLF010000888.1:0-3640 GCA_964519825.1 uncultured Pirellulaceae bacterium
GTGGTTGACGAATGGATTGTCCTTGGGGATTGCGTATTTTTTGCCAGCGTCCTGCTTATCGACATCGATTCGCAAGATCTTACCGAACAATGTCGCGAGGTTTTGTCCATTTCCCATCGGGTCATTGGCGGACCCACCGTCGCCGAGAGAAATGTAAAGATAGCCGTCTGGACCGAACACCAAGCCGCCGCCGTTGTGGTTCCAAAACGCTTTCGGAGGTAGCCGGAGTAGTTCTTCCTCGGACATCGCATCCGCCCGATTCGGATCTTTCGAGACTCGGAACCGCGACACCACCGAAGTATGTGGAGTTTTCGTTGTCGTGTAAAAGACGAAGAATTGACCGTTTTGCGCGTACTTGGGATGGAACGCCAAACCCAACAAGCCTTCTTCGTTTTCCTTGTCCTTGTAGACCACGCGTGACTCGATATCGAGGAACGTGGGCGCATCCTTTACCGACTGGTTATTTGGCAGCACGTGGATGATTCCGTACTGCGAAACGATAAACAGCCGATTCGATCCATCACCCGGATTGGTCACCACCAAGGGGCGTCGCAGACGCAATTCGGGAAATGCCCGTTCGGCTTTGAATGGTGCCGGAGTATCTTTGATCTCTGCTGCGCCGGCGATAGAAACAAACAGACAGATCACCAGCCCGCCAACAACGTTACGAACCATGCGTGTCCCTTTCAGATCAGATAGATGACGGCTTACATCGGCGGTTCAATGCCGAGCAATTCGACTTCAAAAATCAGAACGGCGTTCGGACCGATGTCAGCTCCAGCACCAGTCGGTCCGTATGCGAGTTCCCCAGGAACGAACAGCTTCCACTTATCTCCCACCTTCATTTTCTGCAGCGCTTCCGTCCAACCGCGGATTACGCCGCCAACGGGAAACGTAATCGGTTCACCGCGTTGCACGGAGCTATCGAAGACCTTGCCGTTAATCAGTGTGCCGTGGTAATGAGTTTTGACCCGGTCGGTCAACTTCGGTGTCGCGCCCTTACCCGCTTTTAACACGACGTATTGCAGCCCGGTGGGGAGCGTCACCACGCCAGGTTTTGCTTTGTTGGCGGCGAGAAAGGCGTCCCCTTCCTTCTTATTCTTTTCTCCTTCTACACGTGCCTTTTGTTCCATGCGCGTAGTCACATCCTTGCTGAGGGCTTCCAGCGCCGCTTTGCATTGCTGCTCCGACAATTTTGGTGCGGCATTGCCGATCGCGTCCATGAGTCCCTGCACCAGCGCTGCGGTGTTCAGGTCCAGACCATCGTTCTTGATACTATTGCCGATATTCTGGCCGATCGCATAACTTGCCTGATCGCGAGTCGTCTTGAGTTCCAAGTCCGAATTCTTCGTGGGCTCGTCTTTCTTTGCGGGCACGTCCTTCTTCGCGGGCACGTCCTTCTTCGCGGGCACGTCCTCCGCGCACAACATGCTGGCTGGCAACCAGACGCATGCCAACAAGCAAATGATTCGAATCATGGTTAGTCCTTTCGGAAGATTGGAAACGGTGGTCCGGACCACCTCATCAAAAGTTTGTCCTCTGCCGGAACGAAACGCTTACCAATTCATGGGTTGAGGAGTGTTTCGGAATTCAAGCGTCCGCTGCATAACGAGGCGTAAAGGTATCTGATTCAAAGTCGCGCGCCTGCGCCGTGGCCGGCCTCACCGCAGGTGCTGAGGAACGAGGCCATTCCGACTGAATCATCGCCATGATTACTACGACCGGAACGTGACTCAATGGATTTCGCACCGGCGGAGAAAAAAAGTCCAAAAAAGTGTTGCACGATCGTCGGTAAGTTTGCTAAACCATTGCTTGTCGTCAGGTGTCACGAATCATTACATGGAAGGAGGGGCTGTCATGCAAGATCCACCGGGCCAGTTCCGACGGGGAGTTGTGGTTCGCCGCAGCTCCTCACGGTAGTCGTTCAAGTCTTTCGACCCCAGATTTTTTCCCAACTCAAACATCCGAAAACCCGTCGGGCTCGCAAGCCGGCGGGTTTTCTTATTTCGAACTTCAACTTTTCTGGCCCACAATTCTCACCTCAGGGCTTGTTTGCGCGTCAAGCTGGGCAGAGTTTTCCTCTTGCTCAGCGACCTCTGAAGCATCCCTTTCGGCGTTGCCGATGCTAACGTTCGGACAGCTCCAACTTGGCAGCTTAGCGCTCCCATTGCCGCTAGCATCCCGCACACTACGACAATGGTTGCCCAGGACTCAGGCGAGCGACTTATGCCTCGACAACAGCTCTTGCGCCGCATACGAGCAGTCGTGCTAGTTTTGACTAGCGGCTTCGCAGCGGCATGGGCCACGCCCTCAACAATCCAGGCCTCCAATCTGCGGCGCACTGCCGAGGTGACGGCCATCGAGCAGGCTCGCCCCTCGGTGGTCAATATTCACGGTCGCAAGACCGTCGTCAGCGAAGTCGTCGATCAGGCCCGCGGTGACGGCGTGCAACAAGTGAATGGGATGGGCACCGGCATTGTCATTGACGAGCGTGGGTACATCGTCACGAATTATCACGTCGTCGAAGGGGTCGGACGAATTCAGGTCACTACCGCCACGGGTAAAACGGTGACCGCCGAGTTGATCGCACATGAAGGCAAAACCGACTTAGCGATCATCAAGATCGACGCCGAGGAATCGCTGCCCGTGATTCGCATCGGCACCTCGCGGGACCTCATGGCTGGCGAACCCGTGCTGGCGATCGGCAATGCGTACGGATACACACACACGGTGACCCGCGGAATCATCAGTGCATTGCATCGACCGATTGAAGTCAGCTCCACCCAGAACTACCCCGACTTGATCCAAACCGACGCCAGCATCAATCCTGGCAACTCGGGGGGGCCGCTGATAAACATCGACGGCGATATGATCGGAATCAACGTCGCCGTGCGGATGGGGGCACAAGGCATCGGTTTCGCGCTGCCGGTTGACGAGGCAATTGACGTCGTAGCTCGACTCATGGACGAAGAGGTGTCTCGACGCGTCGCGCACGGAGTGTCCGGAAAAACGACGTCGGCAGCGGACGGAAGCAAGTTCGTCGTCACGGAAGTGGCCACGGGAAGTAGTGCGGCTGCCAGCGGCCTGCGTCCCGGCGATGTCATCCAGTCGGCGAACAACAAACCCGTTTGCCGTGCATTGGAGTACGAACGCGTGTTGCTCGGCCAGCAAGTTGGGGATGAGGTTCAATTGGTCGTGGCGCGTGGCGGCGAGGAAGTCCGGGTCGGTCTGGTGCTGGGCGAGCCGGTAGCCGCTCCGGAGTCGATCGGGGACCTGGCGTGGGAAGTCCTGGGGTTGCGCCTGACGCCCGCGCCGGCGCAATCGGTTCGGCAGCAAAGTACGCGCTATCGCGGCGGTTTGCGCGTGACTGGCGTGCGTCCCAGCAGCCCGGCGGCGCGCCAAGGGATTCGGACCGGTGATATTCTGGTCGGGCTGCACAAGTGGGAAACCGTTTCGCTAGATAACGTCTCGTACATTCTCGAGAACGAAGAGTTCGGACAATCTCAGCCCACAAAGTTCTATATTCTCCGCGGCGGCGAAACTCTCTTTGGCCAACTCCGCGTTTCGTCGCATCTACGGTAACACCGCTCGGCTTAACCTTGCGTCAGCCGCGGATTACACTCTATCTGATGCCACGCCG
>CAZFLF010000889.1:0-3638 GCA_964519825.1 uncultured Pirellulaceae bacterium
TTGGCCAGGAAAGTAATCGCGGCAATCACGTTCACCACACAGATCAACGTGACAACCGGTGTGACTAAGGAAGCTACTCGTTCGAGAAAAGGTCGATCGGCGTTTTCTGCAAGCAAATGCATCACCCACGGTAGAAGCAGGAGCGGAAGGTACGCCGTGGCATAATGCCAGCTCGTCTTCACGTTGAACTGCAGCCCGGTCCGCCATAAACGCAGAGTCGCGTGCAGCAACGAGCTCGGCATCAACAGCAATCCGGCGGAAAGGGTTGACATCGCGAGCCAAGTTGCGAACTCGGCCCAATTTCCCTTGGCGTCGGTCAGCAACACACGCACGAATTCGCCGCAATGAAACAGCCAAGCCGCGATGAGCAGCGTCACGATGGGCGTCGCTACGTTTCGCACGTTGCGACGTTCAAGCAAACTCAACAACAACGCCGTGTCGATCGCCGCTGCCGCTCCGATGAAAAGGATTTGCAAATCGAGTGGCATGTGCCCGAGTTTACCTGCGAGGGGATGTGAACCACAGAGGCACCGATGTGGTGGCTGTGGCGGAGCCTGGACGGCGCGAAATTGCATTGTATTGCGTGCAATCCGCGAATTGTTTGCGTTGAAAAGTGTTCCGGCGCATACATGCGTTGATCGTCAAGAAGTCGATGGTCGTTTTCAAGCCGGAGGCTTGAAAACGCCCCGCGAATCCTCCGGAATACGCCGTCAAAACGACTCAATCTCTTCCGGTAATAGCTCCCGCTCGTGGCCGTTATAGCACCAGCTAATCCTGATCGGGATCGCGGCGATCCAAAGATCACTCTCGTCATTGGGTCCGCGACATCGATATTGAAGCAACTGTCCTTGGGGCGTGTCGTAAACAAAACGTCCGGTAATTTCTAACGATGTTCCGGCAACGTACACGATTGATCCCGGGGTAAGTCGCAGCAAACGTCCTTCGCACGGCGACATGCGGATTCGATCCGTTCTCCACCACGAAACAACGAGTTCCACGATTGCGGAGAAAAGAAGACGCATGGAACTATGGCGTCTCCGCCTGCACACGGCGTTTCAGCTCCGCGAATTCTTGCTCGAGTTTCTGTTTTCGCTCCGTCTCGCAGAACTGCCGTTCAAGTTCCTCCGCATTCGGATCTCGACCTTCCAGCCGAGCGTAGGCTTCGCACATGGCCTCCTGCCGCTCGACCTTTTCTTCCAGCCGGTTGAACTGCGCAAAGGCGGAATTCCCCTGCACTCGGTCCAAGGTATTGTTGATCCGCGAAGTCGATTCCGCGCGGGTCAAACGGGCCAACAGCAACGTTTGTTTTAGGCGAGCCTGCCGGATCTTGTCCTCCAAGTCTTGAACTGCGCTGCGGAGCTTGTTGGTTTGCTCCTGTTGTTTGACAAGTTCCGTCGCCAGCGATTCGGCTCGTTGTGCGACCAGGATCTTTTGTTCCAGTGCCAGCTTGGCAGACGGCTCGTCCCCGCGCTCGATGGCAGAAGTGGCACGTTGAGACCAGTGGTCGACTTCCTTGCGTGAATTCTCCACCTTTCTTTCCAGCTGGATTTGGTCGGCGATTGCGGCCGCCACGCTGGCACGGACCTGTTCCAACTCCTGATCCATGTCGATGATCAATTGATGCAGCATCCGCTCGGGATTTACGACTCGCTCGCGCAATGTCGTGATGTTCGCCCGCATAACAAAGGAAAAGGTATCCAGCCAAGTCATGGTTACTCTCCGAAAAAGGTAGTTAACTCCACAGCCCATTCCCGCGGAATGAGCAATTCAGGGATCTTCTTTACCCCCATTGTTCCAACTGGGCCGACAACGCCCGCATGCGTTGCAGTAGCTTCTCGCGATGGTGTTCGCAAAACGCTCCCAGCGCCACGACGGCCGCACCGAATCCAATCCCGGCGATCCACAACACATTGGGATGATCGACTCCGCCACACACGACCATGCCGATCAAGTCGGCGGCGAGAAATGCGGCGCCGGTGTACATCAGCGGACGAATTCTCAACCCGATCGACACGAGAAGAATCGCCGTCGATGCGATCATCAGCGTGAACAGGTGCAGCCAGCTACCGCTGATGATGTGGAACGTGGGCGATACGAGAATCGTCAAGGCGCCTGCATATCGCAGAGGATTGTGCCAGGCGACCGGAATCTCGCGTTTCAAGATCCGCACCAGAGCCAAAACCGAGATTCCGATCGGGATCATGTAAAACTGCGGATCACGAAACGCGAGTTCGCGCCATAGCAGCGCCAACGCGATATTCAGAATCGCCGCCGACAATACTGCGAAATGTTTGCTGCGCTGTTCGACGGCCTGCCAGAAGTAAAACCCACCTGCCAGCAAGATGGCGAGGCTGTTCATTCCGTGCCACACGATCGCGTCGGAGTGAACAATGTGTCGAAAGACGCCGATTCCTACTGCCACGAGCGGCATCCACAGGCCGGTGTTGTGGAACGGCTTGGCGAGAACCGTCGTAGCCTGGCGGCGCGACGCGAGTGTCCCCGCCACAAAAAACAAAACGCCGCAGCCGAGTGTCACGAACATCGACCAACCGTGACCAAACGTGATCACGCGGAACCAGACAAAGTAGCAGCATGCACAGGCTGCAACGAGCTCGGCAATCCAAACTCGAACCGATTCCTGTTCGCGGCAGGCTGTCCATAGTTCACTGGCAATTAGTGAGGCGAACAGGCACCCTGACAGGACGATCTCCAACGGTTCCAGTGCGACGTCATTCAGCATGAGCACAACCGCCCCACCGCTTACCAAACGCAGCACAATTCTGTGAGCTGCTGCAAATTCGCCCCCCTCATTCTTGAAGAACTTCATTGGGGGGACCCACATTAGTAGACTCGCGGCGGCCAGTGCCCCAACGGCCAATACTCCTAAGTCCGCCTGGAGCAGTTCAAATAGGTTCGAGGCATCCGGTGCCAGGCACTGGGCAATCGCCAAGATGATCGTCCAATTCGACATTGCGAGTGCGATCTGACGAAGCGCGAGAGGCATCTGGACTAGCGATTGCGCCATGAGTACTGCGCCAATGAGCAAACCTGTAATGGGAATAGTCTCGACGCCCGCAAGCAGAGATCCCAATAGCCAGGCGACGGAGACGAGGAGGGTCCCGACGACTGACATCGTTCGGCACATCGAAGTACGCAGTGGCGCCCAGTCGGCGTTGGAATCATCCGGCGACGACAGCCGTGCAATTCGTGTGTCGAAGTAAGGACTAATTGCCAGCAAAAAGAGCGTTGCGCCGAGCGGAATGACGTAGAACATCGTCGGCGACACCGGAAGCTCGATCACTCGTTCGACGAAAGGCGCGAGTCCGGCCGCCGCAATGAGCAGTGCAATGTTCGCCGCTAAAGCTGGCCGCCAGTCGTGAAACAGCCGAGCCTGTGCAGCGAAGACAAAAAGCATCACGGCCGCAACCGGTAACAACGCCTTTACATGTCCGAAAGATACCGCGAGAAGTATCCACGAGATCGCCACGCAGAACTGGCTCAGCGGCCGAGCGAATAACTCGTTTCCACGACGTTTGGCGAAGGCGGCAACCCCGGACGTCAGGAGGATCAACGGCAGGTAGGTCAGTCCATAGAAAGCGAAAGGGAGTCGAGCTTCGTGCACTGCCGTGGCCCCATGT
>CAZFLF010000890.1:0-3636 GCA_964519825.1 uncultured Pirellulaceae bacterium
AGGCGCTTTCCGCGCGACGACGGGGTTGATCGACATCGTCTTCGTGGGCATCGTCGTGGTGGGCATCGTCGTCGTCGAAGGCATCTTCCACGACGTCGTCTTCCTGCTCCGGCTCCTCGTCGCGGCCGTCGACATCATCCTGGTCATTCCACGGCGCAGCGTCGTCCGACTCTTTGTCCCACTGTTCCGCTGGTACGATCTTGTTGGAACGAGAACGATTGATCACGGCGGGAGTTTCGGCCTCCACGGAACTCCCCTGCATGCGTTCCCAATCGGCTAACGAGATCAACACTTCGCGGGCTTGCGACCCGTTGTACGGCCCGACAATGTTGTCCTCGGCCATGAAGTCGATCAGTCGTGCTGCGCGTCCGTAGCCTACGCCGAGCGTCCGCTGTAACAGCGACACACTGCCACGACCTTCGCGTACGACAATGTCGACGGCACTTTCGTACAGATCGTCCCGTTTTTTCAGATCTAAGCTTCCTTCTTCTCCTTCCGGGGACGATGGCTTGAGGTTGACCAGTTCGTGGACGTAGTTCGGCTCGCCGGTGCTAATCTCGTCGACGACCCGATTGATTTCTTCATCGGACAAGTACGTGCCCTGACCGCGCAGCAAGGTGCTGGTACCCGGCCACAGAAAAAGCATGTCGCCGTTGCCCAGCAGTTTGTCCGCCCCCATCTCATCGAGCACGACGCGGCTGTCCGTTCGGCTCGCGACCTGAAATGAAATGCGGGCAGGTAGATTCGATTTGATTAAGCCGGTGATGACATCGACCGTCGGCTTCTGCGTGGCGAGGATCAAGTGGATACCGACCGCGCGACTCTTCTGGGCAAGACGGATGATGTGCTGTTCGACTTCTTTGCCTGCGGTCATCATCAAGTCAGCAATTTCGTCTGCGACGATGACAATGTACGGCAAATGGAGCGGAATCGAAGCCCGTTCTTCATCGGTTTCCGGTTGCAGCCGCTCCAAGAGTTCCGCTTCACCAAGTTGGTTGTAGCTGCTGATATGCCGCACTCCCGCGCGGGCTAACAGGGCATACCGTTCTTCCATCTTCTCCACAGCCCAGGCCAGAATCGCCTCGGCCTTCCGCATGTCGGTCACGACCGGATGCATTAAATGCGGGAGACGACTATACCCGGACAGTTCAACCATCTTCGGGTCGATGAGCAGGAGCCGAACTTCATCCGGCTTTCGCGTCATGAGGATCGACGCGATGATCGCGTTCAAACAAACGCTCTTGCCCGTCCCCGTACGGCCAGCGATGAGTAGGTGTGGCAAGGTCGACAAGTCCGCCACGAGCGGGTTACCCGCCACGTCCTTGCCGAGGAACAACGGGATCTTCATTTTCTTCGTCTTGCCGTTCGATTCCTCGATCACTTCGCGCAGCCGCACGATTTGGCGGGTCTCGTTGGGAACTTCGATGCCAACCGTGTTCTTGCCCGGGATCGGCGCGACGATGCGAACGCTGGGCACACGCAGCGCGATCGCCAGATCGTCGGCCAGGTTCGTGATCTTCGCCAACCGCAAACCGGCTTCCAATTCCACTTCGTATTGCGCGATGACCGGCCCGGTTTCAATTTCGACGACCTTGACTTTGTAGCCGAAGTCCAGAAACGTTTTCTCGAGGATCTTCGCCTTGCGGCGCACTTCGACGACCTGGTCATCGAATACCACGTCTTCGCCTTCGATTAGCAGATCGATCTCGGGCAACTCATACTCGCCTGGGTCCTCGACGGCCGCCGCGTCGAGCGAGGTCATTACGGCTTCGCGTTCCTGTTTGTCGAATTCCGCCGCCAGGAAATGCGGACGGGGTGCGGTGCCGCGTGGCTTCATCCGCTTTTTCACGACCGGTTCTATCAATTCGGTTGCCTGTTCCTCCGGTCTGGTAGTGGCAGTCGCGGCGATGTTCTTTGTCGAGTCAGCGTCGTCGGCTGCGGGCTTGCTGGACTCGGCGACCACGTCCGCCGAGCTAACCGGGGCCGCGGCCGGAACGGCTTCGAGGTCGCTCTTGCCTTTGGCGCGCACTCGTACCACTGAATCCCCGGCACCCGCCGCGGCAATCTCGTCGGATTTCGAATGGCGTTTTGTGTTGCGTGAATTCGGAACACCGGTGCGGTAAAGAGATCCAGTCAGCGTTCCTGTGCCACTCATGACGGCTTTTCCAGCCAACGATGCGGATTGGGCTGAGAATTTCAGCAAGGCATAATCCGTGCAGAGGAAGAGTCCTCCCAACGTCGAACTGGCCGCCAGGATGATCGCCCCCACGAATGCGAAATGGGCTTCGAGTCCACCCCGCACGATTACTCCCAGGTATCCTCCGCCGCCAATGACAGGTCCCGGCGTTTGGCTCGGTCCGAGCATTGCGAGGAGTGCGGTGAAGCCGATCAACGACATGCTCCAACCCACGGCACGGAGCAACGGAGTATCAACGGCTTGCCGGCGGAGGAGTACGGCATCCAGCACTCCCAACGAAATCACCAGGTAATACGCGCCGAAGCCGAGTGCATTAAACAACAGGTCCGCGGCCAACGCGCCAGCCCGGCCACAGGCGTTGGCCACGTGACTGACGGAGGGATAGACGAGGATGTCCTGGTGGTACAGCGAATCGAACGGAGACACGATCGCGCCGAGAGAATCAGCGGGGCTGTAGGTCAACAACGAAACCGACAGAAACACCACCAGCGCGAGCAGACCGACTGCGCAGAGGTCGAGTCGAAGATGGCGGTTTTCGAGCATTGACGCGTCGGAGGTCGTTTGGCTGGGGATCCGGCGTCAGCTTCTTCGGCGCCGGGAGCCGTGGGCGCGTCCATGCCCGATACGATCCATCAAAGTCGTTGGTATTCTTCGGCCAGCCGTCCCGTGCTCACCACTTATTGCGCGGTTCACGGCGCCGTTTGCCGAGTGCGTGCGGCGGGCAAGATCATCAAGGTGGGAAAACTCGGTGGGATTCGTCCCGCGACGCCGCATGGGTCGCAAGAAACTCTACCCGGTTCGTGCGAATAGAACAGTTCCGCACGGCCGCATGTTGCCAAATCGCATCAAGCGCGGTTGCGATCGTGACGATTGTGTCGGATGTTTAGGTTGTTCGCGCTCGCTGTTCTCGGAGAAGGAGTCGTCAACTCGGTTGCCTGGGAAAGCACTTGGTTGACGCTTTGAGCGGCCCCTAAGTAGAATCTTCACATTCTTTTTCATTGCGGATGCTGGATCACGCTCGCTTTGCCCCTACTTATCGCAGAAAGCCGCTATGCCTGCCCTGCATGTCAATAACGGCCCGGAAGCCGGTAAGAAATATGATCTTACGTTGGCGGAGTACATTTTGGGGCGTCATCCGGAATGCACCATTGTCATCGATGTTGGCGCGGTCAGTCGCCACCACTGCAAGGTGATTAAAGAGACCGATGGTTACTGGGTTGAGGATTTGAAGAGTCGTAACGGCACTTTCGTCAACGAACAACAGATCGCCGCCAAGCACCGGTTGGCGGACGGCGATCAGGTGCGGGTTTGTGACGTGTCGTTCACATTCAAAGGTGACCATCAGAACGCCGACGGCTCGAAATCGTTGACTCCAAAGCTGGACGAATCGAGTTTTCGCGCGGTCCTGGTCGACGAGGATGAGTCGAGTGGCTCGACAA
>CAZFLF010000891.1:0-3636 GCA_964519825.1 uncultured Pirellulaceae bacterium
CGGAGAAGGTGCTCGGCACGTGCGATTGCAGCATTCTGACCGTGAAGCCTGACGGCTTTGTGTCTCCGATTGATCCGGCCTCTTGGCCGTTACATCCTGGTCCGAAAGAGAAAGCATTATGAAGGTAGCCGTTTTCGACACGCACCGTTACGACCAAGAAGCACTCGAAGCCGCGAACGTCGACCACGGCCATGAGATCGTCTTTTTCGAGCCTCGGGTGAACAGTTCAACAGCAGTACTGGCGCGGGGTTTTCGTGCCGTGTGCTCCTTCGTCAACGACCGCATGGATAAAGAAACGCTGGGCTCGCTTCGTCAGGGTGGAACGGACCTAGTGGCCCTCCGGTCAGCTGGATACAACCACGTCGACGTCGCGGCTGCGGCAGTGTTGGGAATGACCGTCGTGCGCGTGCCGGAGTACTCGCCGCACGCAGTCGCTGAACACGCGGTCGCATTACTACTATCCCTGAACCGCAAGATTCATCGCGCTTACAACCGGGTCCGTGATGCCAACTTTTCGTTGGAGGGGCTGGTCGGATTCGACTTGCACGGCAAGACCATCGGCGTCATTGGCACCGGCAGAATCGGCGCGGCCTTCTGCCGGATTATGCGGGGGTTCGGTTGCACGGTGCTTGCACATGATGTCACGCCGAGCGATCTACTGGCCACCGAAAGCGGTGTTCGGTACGCCTCGTTGCCCGAGGTCTACGCCGTGGCGGACATCCTCTCGTTGCACATTCCGTTGACTCCGAGCACGCGCCACATGATTGACTCCCGTGCTTTGGCGCAAATGAAGTCGGGCGTGATGCTGATTAACACGAGCCGAGGTGGCTTGCTCGATACACGTGCGTTGATCGGCGCGCTAAAGAGCGGGCAGGTTGGAGCCGCAGGACTGGACGTCTACGAGGAAGAGGAAGCAATTTTCTTCCAGGATCTTTCGGATCGGGGTCTGCAAGACGATGTCCTCGCACGACTTTTGACGTTCCCCAATGTTCTGATCACGTCCCACCAAGGCTTTTTGACTCGCGAGGCGCTGACGAACATTGCCACCACGACGCTGTCAAACATTACGCTCGTTGAACGCCAGGAACCTTTGCCAATAGAGCGCGTGGTAACGGCTCACGTAACGAAGGACGTCGAACGATGAAGGTCCACTCCGGTATTCTTACCAAAGCAAGAGCAACCTGCACCGGCCGTGCGGTCGAAATGTCGGAAGTGCCGAGCTCGTCGCGGGCGTGGGCCATCAGTTGCTCGGCAACCTATTTTACGAGCGAACCCTCCTTGAGCGGCGACGATCGATGCGGCGGGTATGGTTTGATCGCCGATCTCGCCGTGCCGAGCCTTCGCAAAAGTCTTTTTTCGGCGGAAGAAGCCGCGTCGGCGATTTTCGCAGCCCATCTCGTCGGTCAATCCAGGAGCCTCCAATGCCCGAGATGATGAAGTGTTTCGTGATGCACGGCCTCGGCAAGGTCGGCGTGATGGATAAGCCCGTCCCACGCCCGGGACCGAGCGACGCCATCATCCGCACAACCGCCGCGCTCATCTGCACCTCCGACATCCACACCGTGGCGGGTGCAATCGGCGACCGCCAGCGCCTAACACTCGGTCACCAGCGGCCAGAGTCGATCTCCGTCTCACTGGTTGTCGCAAGCGCCTGCAGCATCCCCTCGAGAAAAGCCAGTTCTTTCGTGGATGGCCGAGCGCATTCGCCGCTGCCAAGATGTTTCATCGCCAAAGAGTATGCCCGTTCACCGGCGGCCGGTAATTGATGCTCAGTCCATAACACAGCATCGGCAACGGGCAACTCTTCGAGCGGATCAAAGGTAACTTGGGCCAGACCGGTAGTGGCATGGCCCCGTAATTGCCATCCTGTCCGGCACGCAAAAACCGTTCGTACGCGGCTCGGCTGGGATACAAGCCCAAACCATACACGCTGCGGCCGGCTCCTAACACGACAAAGCAAGTCATTCCGCGAGGCGGTTTCGGAGATTCGATCTGGATCAGGTCCGTGTCGGACAGATAACGCCACGGGGCGGCACCATAGAACGCGGCCGCCGCGGCCGCGAACGCATGAACTCGCTTGATGGTCATGCCACGCGAATCGAGTAAACTCGGCGGACTATCAGCCTGAGCGTCGACCATGTCGGCCATCTCCCCGACGACGGCCTTCAACATGGGAAGCTCATCGACCAGCCGCACGTCGATCCCAGCGCTCTCCAAATGCTGGCGTAAGTATTGAGCCAGTTCCGGATCGCAGACCTCGAGTCGCTGTGGGCACGCACTGTTGTCCATCAATTTTTCCACGAATCCACCAAGCGTCTCCAAGGTGGCGCGCAACGAATCCTCATCAGGAGCAAGCATCGCATCGGTATGTATCGCCCCTGATTCGAGGTCTGCCCAGAGCGGAAAGTGCTGTCGAAACGGCGGTCTGCCTGCTTCTCGCACTAGCTGAGGCCAAGGGAAAAGTCCTCCCTGGCAAGTCATGGGCTGCTTGGGAAGACGCCGCAGTCGTTCGATTAGTTCGTCCATGATGCCTGCATTATCGAGTTCTCCTGTCAGCCCGCAATAGTCTGCCGGCGACCGAACATGAATCGCCGCACGCGTTGCAGCAGCTGATCACCGCTGATGTTCTCGCGGCGGCGAAAGCGTTGGCTTCCCATCGCAAATCAGAAACCCTTCGGCAGGCATGTTTTGGAACGTCGCCTCGGCGGCGGCGCCGCGCTAAAGCTTGCTCGCAGGCAGCAATGATTTCATTTGGCCCGTCAAGGTTGCTAGCCGAACTTGACGCTCTTCTTCATTGGTCGGACGACCAAGGGGTACCTGGGCATTTTGCCTTTTATCTGCCGCTGCCGGTGCCTTGGCAAATTTCCTGGACGGGATTTTACGTTGTGACTTGGGGAACTTTCTCGAAGGAATCTTCTTCTTGGTTTTCGGAAATTTCCGCGAAGGAATCTTGGCCATAAAGCTCACCTGGAACCGTAATCATGAAAAATGGCCCGCCACCCAGAGAGCAGCGAGCCTATTTCTCAAGTCGAAACGCAGCGGGAAGGCATTATGTACGAGCGCCTGCATTCGGCCCTCGGCGGTATCGGTGTTGCGTCTCGTAGGTTGAGTAGTTCGCCAGCACCAACGGCACGATGTCCGCGATGTGCTGTACCTCGCTGGACCAACTTCGACGGTCATCACTAACTGCCAAGCTCAGAAACGTGGCAACCTTCCCAAGGACGACCCCCGTATTCCAGCCATACTCATATTCTAACGAGCAGTGTACGGGCGTCAACTATCTAGTTCGTCGGAATTGGAGCTGGCGCCCCCCGTTTCTTTAACGGTGGTATTTCAGGGTGTCCCATCGTAGGCACGAGTTGATGAGACTGAAACGAGTCGCGACCGGTGACCGATACTCCTTCCTCGCTGGTCGCGGCTCTTAATGCCAGCTGAGCCAGTGTGGGAAGTTCGCTGTGCCCCCCACGCGGTACCGCCTCCGCGCCGGCTAAGCGAGACGCCCTCGATCGTCGCCGCAGCAGCAGCGCAGCCCACTAGGTAGTCGAACCAATGGTTATCGCCGCGCTCCGGACGCAGCATCGATTCATCGACCATGCGATCGATAGCATTCCTGTACAGGACGCTGGAAAAACACGC
>CAZFLF010000892.1:0-3635 GCA_964519825.1 uncultured Pirellulaceae bacterium
CTCCCAGTTTTTGGTTTTTCTGGCTCTCGACTCTCGACCCTTGACCCTCGACCCACCCTCGACCTTCGACCCAAGATCACCGACTTCGGCCTGGCCAAGATACTGAATGAGAGCCAGATAGAGACGCGAGCGGACCTGCTTCTGGGGACGCCGAGTTACATGGCGCCCGAGCAGGCGGCGGGGCGTACGGCGGACATCGGACCGGCCACAGATGTCTTCGCCCTAGGCGTGATCCTCTACGAATTATTGACCGGTTACCTGCCGTTCCAGGGAACTTCGGTGGAAGAGACGCTACAGCAGGTGCGATGGGTGGAGCCGATTCCGCCTAGCCAGTTACAGCGGAGCGTTCCTCGCGACCTGCAAACCATCTGCCTCAAATGTTTGCAAAAAGAGCCCACCCGGCGCTACGGCTCGGCGGAGGCGTTGGCTGATGACCTGCGGCGGCTACTTCGCGACGAGCCGATCCTGGCACGGCCGGTCGGGCGCATCGAGCGCGCCTGGCGCTGGTGCCGGCGCAACAAGGCGGTGGCGACACTCGCCGGGGGGATCGCGCTATTGCTTGTGAGCGGAATCACGGTAGCTACATCGCTGGCCGTCTGGGCCTTGAATGAAAAAGGACGGGCCACTGCAAGCGCGCGCCAGGCGCGGGACAGCGCCGGGCAGGAGCGGGAGGCCCGCGCGCTGGCCGACCACCGCTTTGCCCAAGCAGAAAAGGCTGTGGAGGACTACCTCGACGGCATCGAAAACAACGAGCGCCTCAAGGAGGCGGATTTCCTCGATCTGCGGAAGCAGCTCCTGACCTCGGCCGTGCCGTTCTATGAAGACTTTGTCAAGCAGAAACCCTCCGACGCGCGACTGAAATTCAAGCGCGGCAAAGCCCACTTGCGCCTCGGCACGCTCCACGATGAACTCGGAGAACACGAGCAGGCACTAGGTGACTTCAACCAAATGCAAGACATTTTCCAAGAGCTGGTTTCCGATTTTCCCAAGGAGCCGGAATACCGTCGCGAGCTGGCTACCGGCCACAATAATTTGGGCGTTCTCTTGCGCAAGCTCGGAAAACAAGAGGCGGCGGAGGTACAGTACCGCAGTGCTCTCGCCATCTTCGAGCAGTTGACCGCAGACTTTTCCAACGATCCCGGTTACCGCAACGATTTGGCTCGAACCCACGGCAATTTGGCCAACCTCCTAGGGAGAACCGTCGGCGGGCGGGACGAGGCCGCCGAGCACCACGTGCAGGCCATCACCCTGCGCAAGCAACTGGCAGAGGAATTCCCGACGTTGCCTGAATACCGAGAGGGACTGGCCTCCGCTCATCTCAACTTCGGCGGTTTCTTTCAAGATGGTCGAAAACGCCCTGAGGCGGAGGCTGAGTATCGCCAGGCCTTTTTCCTTCACGAGCGGCTTGCCGCCGAGTTTCCCTCTGATCCCCGATACCGTCTGTCACTAGCAATGTCGCAAAGGACCATGGGAGACATGCAAGCGAGGCTCAAAAAGCCGGAGGAGGCGCAGGCCTATTACCACCAGGCAATCTCTGGCCAGCAATCGTTGGCCACGGAATTCCCGACATTGCACAAATATCGAGATAAGTTGGCCGATACGCATTTCAGTTATGCCATTCTGCTCGATGGAATGGCAAAGCCGGAGCTGGCGAAGGCCGAATACCGCGAAGCTTTGCAAATCCGAACGCAACTTGTCGAGCAGTTCCCTGAGGTAACCGACTATCAGTGTTATGCGGCAAGAGTATCAAACAACCTGGCAGTGATTCTCGGAAAGGAAGGGGACCTCGAAGAGGCCCGCCGGCTGTTTGTAAAGGCTGTGGAGCATCAAAAGAAGGCGTTCCAGACGTCCCCAAAGAATCCAGTTTATGCCGAATCCCTGCGGAGTCATTACCACGGCCTGGCAGACATCACGCTGAAGCAAAAGGACCACGTCGCAACAGCCGAGGCCGCGGATAGGCTGGCCGAGTTTCGCCCAGATGTAGCCGACGACGCCCAGCTTGCTGCACGATTTTACGGTCACTGCGTGGTATTGGCCAAGCAGGATAGCAAGTACCCTAAGGTCATTCGCCAGGTGCTCGCTCATTCCTACGCCAATCGGTCGATGGCGTACCTGCACGAAGCTGTCCGCCGTGGTTTCGTGGATGTCAAACGCTTTAAGACCGTTGCAGCCCTCGCGCCGCTGTATGACCGATCTGATTTCCAGCGGCTTGTCCAGCTGTACCGGGTCGATGGAGCCCAGGAGGGAGAGGAACTGAAGGTCATTCGAGTGACCGAAGGGACGGCAGAAGTGCAGTGGATGGTCTCATTCAGAACAGGTCGCTGGAGCGGTGACCACCAGTTGTACTGGCGTCATGCCCGGCCTGGCGCGAGGCTCGAACTAGCGCTTCCGGTGAACGTCACCGGGACCTACGACCTCGAAATTGTCATGACCAAAGCGAGCGATTACGCCGTGACGCAGCTGTGGCTGAACGACGCCAAGCTGGGCGATCCTGTGGACCTGTTCCACGCCAACGGCGTGGTCCCGACGGAGGTGCTTAAGCACAGCGGCCTATCACTCACGGCCGGCCGCCACGTGCTGTCGTTCGAGATCCTCGGCGCCAATCCCGCGGCATACAACGGTTACATGGTCGGCCTGGATTATGTCCGCCTCATCCCCTCGAGCCAGGCGGGGCAATGATTCCATCCGACTCTGTGCGCCGGACACACTGCGGATGACGCAGCTCATCTCGCATAAATTGCCACGGACCAGGGAAGTACTACAAATACCGAGGTGATAAATGCTCTGCTCCGCGAAGAGCCTCCTAGTGCCTTGTCAAAACTTATTTTTTGGGTTGAGGCGGCGTCGAAACCCGAAGCGTCAGCGAGGGCAAAGCCACAAACCGTCGCCTCCCTCGCTGACGCTGCGGGTTACGATCAACAACCGATCCCCAATTCTTAGCCGTGACAAAGCACTAGCTGCCTCCTTCACCTTGCTGATGCTGTTATCTGATGTGGTCAGAGGAGAAGATTGGCCGCAGTGGCGCGGACTGAACCGCGATGGCGTGTGCGGTGAAACTGGTCTTCTGGAATCGTTCCCAGCCGAAGGATTGAAGGTCCGCTGGCGAGTCCCAGTCGGATGGGGATTTTCTAGTCCGATTGTGGCCCAAGGCCAGGTCTACCTTGCCGATTCCGAGTTGGTGAAACCCAAGGCCACGGAGCGACTCCACTGTTTTGAAGAAACGACTGGAAAAGCGCTCTGGTCTCACTCGTATGACGTCGCCTACGCTGACTGGACCTTTGACCCAACGCAGCAAATCGGTCCTGTTGCGACACCGATTGTCCAGAACGGCAAGGTGTATTCGTTGGGGAGGCTCGGCCATCTCTTCTGCCTCGATGCCCGCAACGGCGAAGTACTCTGGCAGAGAAACGTGGAGAAGAATTATCAAGTTTCGTTTTCCCCGGGCACGCCGTCCTCGTTGATCGAAGGAGACCTCCTGATCCTTTTCATCGGCGGGAAACCGGACGCCTGCATCGTCGCTTTGCACAAGGACACCGGTAAGGAGGTTTGGAAGGCGCTGGATGAGTCTCTAACATTCAGCTCGCCGATCGTCATTTCCTCAGGCGGGAAAAAACAGCTGATTGTCTGGACGCAAG
>CAZFLF010000893.1:0-3634 GCA_964519825.1 uncultured Pirellulaceae bacterium
AGGATCGGCGGGAGCCTTGCCGCCTCGCCTCTCGCAAACTGATCAGCCTAGCCCTGCGCCAGCTTGTCCTGCACCCGCTTGAGCAGCTTCTTGGTCGCGAGGATCCCCTCCGACTCGCTGAGCTTGCCGCCTTCGTACTCGATGCCGCAGTAGCCGTGATAGTCGTGCTTCTTAACGACAATCTCCATCATCTTGAAATAGTCGGTGCGAGTTTCGTTGCCCTCCGCATCGAAATCGTGGCTCTTGGCGCTGACTGCTTTGGCGAAGGGCATCAGCTCATCGACGCCTTTGTACCGGTCATATTCCTTGCCGTCACCCAGATTGAAATTCCCAAAGTCGGGCAGCGTGCCGCAGTTCTTGCGATCTACGAGCTTCATCACTCCGGCCAGCCACTCGCCGTTAGAGGACAAGCCGCCGTGATTCTCGACGATCACGTTCAGCCCGTGCGGAGCGGCGAACTCGGAGAGCCGCCGCAAGCCGTCAGCGGCCAGTTTCTGCTGCTCTTCGAACGAAAGCTTCTTGTCGGAGGCGGCGTTCACGCGGATCGAGTGGCAACCCAGCTCCTTCGCCGCTTCGACCCACTTATAGTGGTTTTCGACGGCCGTCGTCCGCTTCTTATCGTCGGAATCGCCGAGGTCCCCTTCGCCGTCGCACATGATCAGCAGCGTCTTGACGCCCAGATCCTCCGCCCGCTTCTTGAGCTCGGCGACGTACGCCGTATCCTTGGCTTTGTCCTTCCAGAACTGGTTCACATACTCGATCGCCTCGATGCCGTAATCTTCCTTCGCCGCTTTGGCGAAATCGCGGTTGTCGAGCTTGCCGCCAAACAGGGTCTTGTGCAGTGACCATTGGGCCAGCGAAATCCTGAACGGCGGCTCTTTGGCGTTGTCGGCGGCCCCACTCAAACGCGGTAACGCCGCGGCAACGACGAGACCAGAGGAAGCGGCGAGAAACTGTCGGCGGCTGGGAAGAAATGGGGGCAGGATCTAGATTCCTAACTGTAGTGGGACGTTGGCTGCCAATATAACTGAAATATCCGCATTCGACAAATCCGCTGGTTGAACCAAAACGTGCGAGTTTCCACCCTCTACGTATTAACTTTCCGGCATCCAGGTATCGTCGCGCATAACACTACTTATTGATTTCCAGCAGCAGGTCGGTGCAACGCCCTTTCCCTTCAAAGTCGTTTCGCTGGACATTGACAACGCATCTTGGCGGGAACCGCTGATTACCGGAGAATTCCCCACGGCTGGACTCTGTTTACGTTGCGGACGCTCGAGATGAAAACCGACTCTCCGCGGTGCGGAAATAGCTGTTTCACTTCGGACCGCTCATGGAATAACTCTGTATTGAACAGGATGCCGGATGATGCGAACACTTTCTTTAGCTCTGTCACGGGGATTCCTCGCCAGCGCGCTGTGTGTGATTTGTCTGCACGGTCGTGTGGTGAGTGACGAGGCCTCCTCTGCCGCGAAAGCTGCCGGAATGAAATTGATTTATCCTGATAGCCCGCGGACGGACCATGTCGACGAATACCACGGAGCGAAAGTACCCGATCCATATCGGTGGTTGGAAGAGGTCGACAGTCCGGAGACTAAAGCCTGGGTTGCGGCGCAAAACAAAGTGACGTTTGGATTCCTCGAACAGATTCCCCAGCGGGGCAAGATCAAAGATCGCTTGACTCAGTTGTGGGACTTCGAACGGTTTGGGATGCCGGAGAAGCGCGGCGATCGATACTTCTACACGCGCAACGACGGCTTGCAAAATCAGGCGGTGCTTTACGTCGCCGATTCGCTCGACGCAACTCCCCGCGTCTTGCTCGATCCGAACAAGTTGTCCGCCGACGGCACGGTCGCCTTGGCTGGCTGGACGGCCAGCGAGGACGGCAAGCTGCTGGCGTACGGGCTGGCCGGGGCCGGATCCGACTGGCGGGAATGGAAGGTTCGCGACGTGGCGACCGGAATCGACTTGCCGGACCAGGTGAAGTGGGTGAAGTTCGCCGGAGCCTCGTGGGCGACCGACGGATCGGGCTTCTACTACAGCCGCTACGATGAACCCAAGCCCGGTGAGCAATACACCGGAATTAACTACTTTCAAAAGCTGTTCTTTCACCGGCTCGGCGATCCGCAAGCCAACGACAAGTTGATCTACGAACGCTCCGATCAAAAAGAATGGGGTTTCGATGGCAGCGTCACGGAGGATGGCCGGTATCTGATCATTTCAGTGTGGCGCGGCAGCGAGCGCAAGAATCAGATCTTCTACTTCGATCTCCGGCAGCCAGATGCCGCGGTTGTCGAGTTGATTACGGGGTTCGATGCCGAGTTCGACTTTGTTGGCAACGACGGCGGCAGCTTCTGGTTCGCGACCGATTTCGACGCACCGCTACGAAGGCTGGTCGCGGTCGACGTGACACAGCCGGAGCGAACCAAATGGCGAACGGTCATTCCCGAATCGCGCGATGTGCTCGAAGGAGTTGGCCTGGTCGGTGATCGGTTCTGTGCGTTGTATCTCCAGGACGCCTCGTCGCGGGTCAAGGTGTTCGATTTGGCGGGTGCTCCGGTACGCGAAGTCGAATTGCCGGCGATTGGCTCCGCCAGTGGCTTTGGCGGGCGGCGCAGTAACAACGAGACCTTTTATTCATTTACCAGTTTCGTTGATCCTGGCTCAATCTATCGCTACGACGTTGTCACCGGCGAAAGTCGCGTGTTCCGCCGACCGAAGCTTGGGTTTCAACCAACTGACTTTGAAACGAAGCAAGTCTTCGTTACCAGCAAGGACGGTACACGCGTACCGATGTTCGTCACGCATCGCCGCGGACTGAAACTGGACGGCGGCAATCCGACGATCTTGTATGCTTACGGCGGATTCAATATTTCGCAGACGCCGAGCTTTTCCGTGAGCAACCTGGTTTGGCTCGAAAGGGGTGGCGTGTTTGCCGTGGCCAACCTGCGCGGCGGCGGCGAGTATGGCCGGACTTGGCACGAAGCCGGTATGCGGGATCACAAGCAAAATGTGTTTGACGACTTCATTGCTGCAGCGGAGTGGTTGATCGCCAACAAGTACACTCGGTCGGAAAAGCTCGCCATTCGCGGCGGCAGCAACGGTGGGCTGTTGGTTGGAGCGGTCATGACGCAACGGCCCGAGTTATTCGGCGCGGCCCTGCCAGCGGTCGGAGTGATGGACATGCTCCGGTATCACAAGTTCACCATTGGTTGGGCGTGGGCCGGCGAATACGGCTCCTCGGATCAGGCCGACGAATTTCGGACCTTGCGTGCGTACTCGCCACTGCACAATCTCCGGCCCGGTACCAAGTATCCAGCCACCATGGTCACCACGGCCGACCATGACGACCGCGTGGTGCCGGGACATAGTTTCAAGTTCGCTGCCGCGCTGCAACACGCTCACGGCGGTGACTCACCAGTGCTGATTCGTATCGAGACGCGGGCTGGCCACGGCGCTGGCACGCCAACGACGAAACTGATCGAGTCGGCGGCCGATGCTCTGACGTTCCTCACGAATGCCCTGCGGATCGACGGCTGAGTGGATCAACAGCACAGATGGTTGGCTGGTGGCTAAGCTGCTTGCGAAGCCCCAGACTCGGCGTTCCACGAATGCGTTTGCAGTTGAGGCCACC
>CAZFLF010000894.1:0-3630 GCA_964519825.1 uncultured Pirellulaceae bacterium
TCGCGCCACAGTGGATAATGCTCCTTCGAATTCAACCAGTTCGATTTGGGATGATAGATCGGACTGAACCGCATCCCCTTGAATCCGTGCTCCTTCACCCAGTAGCGGAGATTGTCGGCAATCTTGGGATCCTGCGGATCGAGCAGTCCATGCGCGACAAAAAGTTTCGGATAGCTTTTCAGACAGTGGGCGATATAGGAGTTGTCCCAGCCGAAGTAGCGCGGATTGATCAGCACTGCATAGCGGAGACCGAAATCCCGCATCTGTTCTACTTGGTTTTCGATCGGTGCGGCACTTTCCACCTTCAGGTTCCGCCCACTCTCCGGATGATTGAAGGGGAACTTCGGATCGAGCGTCCAGACCTCCAAGTGAGTGTCGATGATTAGCCGTTGTTGCGGCGCCGCGACGACGTTCGCAGCGGCCATAGCGGCAAGCGTGCCGACGAGCATCTCACGACGGTTGAGCTGGATCGGTCTGTCCATTTCAATCTCCGGATTCCAGAGGTCCTTGGCGACTCGGCGACGTCACTCAAGATATCCTCTGCGTCGGTGACCGGAAACACAGGCAGTCTCAGACGCCGATTGATCAGTTCAGGTCAGGGCATTTCCGGCAGCTCAAACACCCGTCGCACTTCGACGCTGCCGACGCGGGCACCGGAATGTTGAGCGGCGATGGAAATGGCTTCGTTGAGATCCCTCGCGAGGATCAGGTAATAGCCGCCGAGAATCTCGCGAGTTTCAGCGAATGGCCCGTCCGTCACGACCCGTCGTCCGTCGCGAATGCGAACGCTGGTTGCCATCGATACCGGGTGGAGCGGCGAGGCGCTCAAGAACTGACCGCGAGCGCTGAGCTGATGCGTGAGCTGCACCGCCTCCATCATCGCCGCGTGCAGCGCGGCAGGTCCGGCTTCCTTCCAAGCTTGTTCATCGTCGTAGCACAACAGCATGTACTTTGATCCGTTCCATTCGGCATGCACTTGCTGCGGTGCGAAGTTGTCCGGCGGCAGGCCCTCCAGATGAAAGATCGGCCGCACTTCGACCGTCCCCTTCTTGGCGGCGGGAAGGCGGCTCGCGATAGCGATCGCTTCGTCCAGGTCCGGCACGTCGACAATGAAAAACCCGCCGAGTTGCTCGGTGGTCTCCGCGAACGGCCCGTTGGTCACGAGCGGCTGCCCGTTGCGAACACGGACGCTCGCCGCCGTCGCGACCGGATCCAAAGGCGACGCCGATCGAAACTGACCCTTGGCATCCAGGTCGTGACACACGGCCGTCGAATCAATCGTGCATCGAGTCCATTCCTCTTTGGTCCAGGCATTTTCAGGGCTATAGATTAGCAGCATGTATTTCATGGTTGAATTCCCCGTTGTACTCAGGTGGCATCATTTCCCATCCGCGGCGCCGCGCAGCGCCGCGATTTCAATCTTGGTCATCTTCATCATCGCCTGCATGACGCGGGCGGATTTCGCGGGATCCTGGCCCCCGAGCAGTTCAGGCAACGCACTGGGGACGATCTGCCACGACAGGCCATACTTGTCTTTCAGCCAACCACACTGACTAGGCTGGCCCCCTTGCGTGAGCTTGCTCCACAAGTCATCGACTTCGTCTTGTGTTTCGCAATCGACTGACAGTGAGATCGCTTCGCTAAACTTGAAGTGCGGGCCACCATTTAACGCGATGAACTGCACCCCAGCCAGTTGGAACTCGACCGTCATTGCGGTTCCGGCAGGAGCAGGGGCACCTTCGGGATAGCGAGTCACTTTGACGATCTTCGAGTCTTTGAACAGCGGGCAATAAAAGTTCGCGGCCTCTTCTGCCTTGTTGTCATACCACAGGAAGGTTCTGATTTTCTGACGGATCATGGTTAGGTTCCTTGACATGATTGGAATTGTTTGGAGTCGTGCTACGACCGAATGGACACTGTCTTACGGTACTGCGCCTTCATGAATGGAACCCACTCGCCGTTTGGGCCGAGAAACTGCGAGGAAAGCGTACGATGGTCGTCGTTGATGAATTCGATGATGTCCTGATACTTGGACATCGTGCCATCTCCGCTGACGCTTGGTCCTTCGGAGTCCAACGTCAACACTCTCTCCTTGGCATCGAGTGTCCCGTTGTAAGGCCACAGGTGCGTCATCACCGACGCGACGAACGTCCCGACAAAGCGCTTCGTGTGCGGGTCGAAGCCGAGCGTCATGATTGACCGGCACTCACCGCCGCCGGGCATCTCGCCTTCGCCTTCTCCGATAGTCCAAAGTCCACCGAGCGACCGAACAGATTCTTTCCCCGTCGACTTCATCGGCGGCTGCTCCGGTCCCATTCGGCATTCGGCCTCGAACGTCCATTCTCCAACGAGGCGTTGCAGCCATTGATGTTCTTTACATGGTTCTGGTACTTGCATTTTTGTTCCTTTCTAAATTTCAGTGATTATTGCTCGACCGGTTCAATCCGGAGTCATGACGCGCAGCTGGCTTTGCACAAAAATTCAGAATCCGTCCCCTGCCGGCTCGTCTGGCAGGAACGAAAGTTTGGATTGCTGTCCAACGGACCAAACGGCTTTCGACCCCTGCTGCCTCGTGCGGCAGGTGAAGAAGTTTGTTGGCTAAGCCGCGGTTAAGCCTCACAAACTGGTTCACCTGCCAGACGAGCTGGCAGGGGTCTGAGACCGTTTTCGGATTTGACGTCAGCCTCACAAACTGGTTCACCTGCCAGACGAGCTGGCAGGGGTCCGAACTCGCATTTCGGATTACGAATTTTTGTGCAAAGCCCGCGCAGTTTCCCGCGCTCAGGATTCGACGATCGCCTTCATGTCGGCCAGACCCTTTTCGAAGCTGGTGCCACACATCTTGTCCATGCTCATGAAGAGTCCCATCGCTTTCATGATGAAGTTAAGCTTACCGGTCATACTCCAAGTCACCACCGTTTGAACGCCTTCGGGCACGAACGTGAATTGAGCCTCATTAACACCGGCAAATGGCCGGAAGAATTCGAGCATGATCCGAACGAATTCATGCGGGCGGCTCTCGACAATCGTTTGCCGACCCGCGCCGACGTTTCTGTTGCCGTCCCACGAGTAACTCGCACCGACTCCCGACGCGGCTCCTTCATAGGTTTGCTTGATCGAAGGATCGAGCTTTACCCACGGATTCCAGGCATTCATGCAATGCAGGTCGTTGACCTGCTCGAACGCCTTCGATGCCGGAGCCGTCATTTTCACCGAACGGCTGACTCGAAAGTCATTCGGCCTAAGTATCACGATGAATACAAACAAGGCCACGATTGCGGCGAGTGTGATCAGAACAGGTATTAGCATTGAAAGTCCTCCTGCTTCGGGATTATGCGTGCCCCAGAATTTGCAACCTGACAAATAGTCGAATGGCGATCGGGCGGATCGACAACACTTGTGAAAATTTTGGAAAAATCGATCCGCGGCCAAATGAGGGACCAGCGGCAGTGTCTGCGAGATCTGGGCAGATTTCTCGCAACCTCATAATTTCCAATACTTTGGATATCAATAAGGGTCGTTTATTGCGGTGACGATGTCGAATTCGTTTAACCGAAAGCCGCAGGCGAGCGCGTTGGAGAACTGTCGATCTCTGTTCAACGCGCTCGCCTGCGGCTTTCGGTTAAACGA
>CAZFLF010000895.1:0-3630 GCA_964519825.1 uncultured Pirellulaceae bacterium
CCTTGGCACGTGTCATCGCGCCAATGCTGCCCGGCACCGGAATCGTCCAAGCCGCTCCCACGCCGACGAGCGCGGCGGAAACGGCCGTCGGACGTCTATTCACGTCACTGTCCGACAAGCAAAAAGAGATGATCTGCTTCCCGTTTGAGCACGAACTGCGGCAAAAGATCAGCGCCAATTGGCACATCACCAAGCCCGCGATCGAGAGCGATTTCTACAGCAAAGAACAACAGATGCTGATCGACGAGATCGTGCGCAAAGTCACCTCGCCGGACGGATACGAACGAATCCAAAAGCAGACCGAATACGACGACGGCGGCATCGGGGCGTATAGTATTGCCGTCTTTGGCACGCCCGGATCGGGAAAGTTTCAGTGGGCTATGACTGGCCGGCACCTGACGTTGCGTGCCGATGGCGACAGTGTAGACAAGGCGGCTTTTGGCGGTCCCATCATCTATGGTCACGGCCAAGAGATTCCGACGGAGAATCTCTTCCACTATCAAACGAAGCAGGCGAACGAAGTCTTCCGCGCGCTCGACGCGAAGCAGACACAACAGGCGCTGGTGAAAAACGCCCCGGATGAATCGGCCGTCAGCCTACAGGGCGAACAAGGAAAATTCCCGGGCATCGGCATTGGCGAGCTAAGCGCCGATCAGAAGAAGCTCGTCGAAGCAACCCTCAAGGTACTGCTGGCGCCGTACCGCTCGGAAGACGTCGAGGAGGTGATGTCGATTCTGAAGGAGAGTGGCGGCGTCGACAAACTGCACATGGCGTTCTACCAGCAAGGGGATCTGAAGGACGACAAGGTCTGGGACATTTGGCGCGTGGAAGGACCGGCCTTCGTATGGCATTTCCGCGGGGCGCCCCACGTGCACGCTTACATCAACATCGCGCAAAAGAAATGATCCGCGCTGGCGACCGCGTTAGCGCGTTTCACAGTGGAACGATCAGCAACCGGCCAGGTCCAACGAGTGCTTGGACCTGGCCGGTATTCTTTGCCGACAGACCTAGTCACTTTCCTCCAGCCGGAAAAACGTGGCCGGCAACTTCCATTTCCACGGAGTAGAGCGAAGTGCGTGCGGTCACGAACAGGGTCTTATTCCCCGTGCCGCCAAACGTGCAGTTCGCGGGTTGCTCGGGGAATGACAGGATCCCTAACAATTCACCGGCGGGGCTATAGACCTGGAGGCCAAGCCCGGAAGTGATGTAGAGATTGCCGCGCGAGTCGATCGTCAGGCCATCGCCGCCGGTGTTGTCTTTCCCCGTGGGCTGTTGCAGCGTGCAGAAGACGCTGCCGGGACCAAGCTTGCCGGGCGATTCGACCGTGTAGACCATCATTTCCTTCTGCAGCGTCGGGATCACGTACAGCTGTTTCTCGTCGGGAGAGAGAATGACGCCGTTGGGAGCCTTCAGATCGTCCACCAAGCGCGCGACCTTGCCGTCCACGTTGCGGTAGTACACACTGATCTTGTCCTGCGGCAACGGCGTCGGAGCGCGAAAATGAGGATCGGTGAAGTAGACGCCCCCTTGCCGATCGATCACCAAATCGTTCGGAGCGTTGAATCGCTTGCCGCCGAATTCGGACGCCAGTGCCTTCACGGCCTTCGTGGCCGGATCAATCTCGACGATCCGGCCATCCATTTCACAGGCCACGATCTTGCCAGCGCCGTTGACCATCAAGCCATTCGTGTGGTTCGACGGCTCCAGAAACGTCGACAGAGCTCCGGCAGCATCGAGCTTGTAGATCTTGTTCGCCGGAATATCGCTGAAGTACAGATTCCCCTGCCGGTCAGCGGCTGGTCCTTCAGTGAATTGCAGGTTCGTGTGCAGCTTCTTCACTTCGCCAACAGGTCCGATACCTGGAATCTTGTCGGCGGCCAACAGCAGTGAGCCGTTGATCGCTAGCAGAACGACGACGTTCACGAGGTGCAGGATTTGGCATCGCATTTTTGAAACTCCCAGTGGTTGGAGGAACTAGTACGAGGGCCTTCCAAGGCGATCGTCGGTGCAGCAAACCCGACCGCGGACGGCCTAGGAAGGCCATCCTACGCGGGCCGTTAGCGAATTACTTCTTCGGCCAGTTCAGATGCTTGTGCAGAAAGTCGTAGGTCCCTTTGCCGTTAATCGTATGGGGACCATCAAAGACTTCCATCTCGCAGCGGTCCGCTAGTTTCAGTTTGTGGCTGTAATGGAAGAAGACCTTGGCGTATTCAAACGAGACCCAGTCGTCGGTCGAGACGCCGTCGGTGTGTCCCCGCTCGACCATGAACGGCCGAGGGCAAATCAAGGACGCCATCTCGGCGTAATTGAAGGTCGAGCCGAGATCGAACTCGAAAATCTCATATTCACCCGTCCAGACGTAGCTGAACGGTAACCGCGTCGAAGCGTTCTTTGTCACCCATTCATTGAAGTCCGCCGAACAAATCGACAAGCAATAGTCGGGGACGAGAGGCGGAATGCGCATCGCGGATTTGCCCCCATACGACAGACCGTAGAACGCGATGCGCTCCGGATCGACGTTTGGCTGGGTCTTCAGCCAATTTACAATCTGCTGATGTTGCGGCACGATCACGCTGAACAGCGTCTTCTTCAGCGGGTTCGCCTTGCGCTGCAGCGTGCGGAACCGATCGCGGAAGATGTACAAATTCTGCGGCGCGAAGGTGATGAAACCGCGTTCGCACAGTTTGGCGGCAAAATCGTGGTACGCGGGATTATCCTTCTCGATCACATCGGTGGGACGGCCCTCGAGACCATGCTGACAGACAACAACCGGCCGTTTTTCGCCCGGTTTCAAATCCTTGGGCACCAGCAGAATGCCATAGGCGATCACATCCTCCCACACGTCGAGAACCACTTCGTAGCCTGTCCACTTCTCTTTGTCGTAGACCTTGCGCGAGCGGGCGTGAAACGGCAGCAACGGATAGTCGAACGACCCGATCACATCGTTCCGAAAGATCGTACGATAGTCCTCAACCGATTTGCGATACGCGTCGACCGAGGAGGTATCGAGCTTCTTCATGAACTCGGCGCGGACGAACGGACTCTCTTGCAACAGCCACTGGTTGTGATCGTCCATTTCGTGAACGAGACGTGCTTCACGTTCTTCGGGATTCGGTGCATTGTTCAGCTTCTTCGGATGCGGAGTCGGCGCCGGAGCACCAACGCCGGCGGTTTTAACGAGGCCGAGCCACTCCCGCTCAAATCCCGCGGCCAACTTGCGAGCACGCTCGGATTCCGCGGCGGTCTCCGCGGCCGCTGGTCCTGACAGCTTCGCCGGCGCTCCGCCTCCCATTCCCGATAACTCCACGGTCGGTCCCGCGTCATCAAAGATCACCAGGCGGCGTGGCGCGATCATGGCCGCCAATTCGGCATCGCCGAACTGCTCGAGCAGTCCAAACACGTTACGATCGATCGGCTGCTGCCACACGGAAATTCGATTGCCAAAACAGCCATGCAACTCCACCTCTTTAATTCGCAAGTCTATGGCTCCGGCTTGCAGGGCGAGGAGCCCCCCCTCGCCGTAACCATGAAGCGAAATCAAACGATCTCCACCCTTGGCTTCGCGATGAAACCAATCGACGAGGGCCAAGGTCTTTTGGATTTCGTAGCCCTGAATGTGCCGGCCGAGTT
>CAZFLF010000896.1:0-3625 GCA_964519825.1 uncultured Pirellulaceae bacterium
CAGCGGATGCGGGCGTCGAGCCGCGGGTCGCCGGGCCGTTCCGCTTCATGGCGGCGATTGAGTTTCTTGAGCAGCGCCTGCGCGCCCCGATCACTCTCCTTGGTAATGAATCCGGCGTTCTCGGCGAACAAGTCCTCGATCGGGTTCGCCGCGCCAGGACGAATGGTCGTGCCCTGATGCTGGTTCGGCAGGAAAGCCGTGTGCCAGTTCTTCGGGCCGTTGGAGGCAAATCCGCGATGGTCGGGTAAGACCACAAATGTCGGCAAATTGTCGTTCATGCTGCCGAGCCCATAGCTAACCCAACAACCCATGCCAGGAAAGCCAGGAACCTGAAAGCCGGTCGCTTGGAGATACGTGGCTTGGCTGTGCACACCGGTCTTGCCGACCAGATTGTGAACGAATGCCATCTCATCGATGCACGCACCGAGCGGTTCGACAACTTCGCTGAGATACTTGCCGCATTCGCCGTGTTTTCGAAACTTGAACGGCGACTTCATCCACGGCCCCAGCCCATTCTGAAACGCTTCGACCGGTTCGCCAAAATTCGACGGCTCGCCATGATGCCGTTCCAGTTCCGGCTTGTAATCGAACAAATCAACAGGACTCGCCGCGCCAGCCATGAATAACTGCACGACACGTTTGGCCTTGGGAGCGTGGTGGAAGGCCTTTAACGTGGCGCTCGCGGAGAGCGGGAACTCGGTAGTCTTCTCTTCTGTAGCGAGCAAATTCTCTCGCTGGAGCAATGCCGCCAAAGCTATTCCCGCGAAGCCCTGACCGAGTGAACCCAGCATGGCCCTACGGGTGACTGCGGAATTAGCTTCTGTATATGGAGAATGAACGTTCATTTCATTGCATGCTTTCAAGCGTTCCGAAACGATGCCTCAACCATAACGAAAATCGGCTCGTCCTGAGCTTCTCCAATTCCGCATTTGGATCAATCGACAAAGGCGAATTCATTTAAGTTCAAGATCACGCGGCAGGCATTGGTCAAACCAAACCGGTCGGCATAGTCGACTGTCGCGGCGAGTTCTTCGGCCGTCGGTGAGCGACTCAGTGCCGCTCGAAAAGCGAATGTGATCTGGTTCCTCAAATCGGAATCCTGAGACTTGAGGCGCGCCGCAAAATGCTCGCTCATGCGCACCATGAACTTGTTGTTGAGCAGTGCGAGGGCTTGGAGCGCCGTCAGCGTCTCGTTGCGCTTGTCGACTAATTGCGACGGATCGGCACAGTCGAGCGTATTCATAAAGGGCTGCGGCTGGGAGCGAACGAGGAACCGGTAAATCGACCGGCGATGAGTGCGCGCGTCGTCGGGATCGTACTTGCCATATTCAAAGTGGGGCGAATGCTCCGGCTTCTCAATGACAAAATCTTGAAATGCGGGACCGAACATTTTGGGATCCAACTTGCCCGCGACGACCAGCACCGAGTCGCGGATTGCCTCGGCCTCGAGCTTGCGGCGGTTCATCCGCCAGAGATAGCGATTTTCCGCATCAATTGAAGTCGGAATGCGCAATTCGGAATGCGGAATTGGATCCACCTTTTCATTCCGCACTCCCAATTCCGCCTGCGGCATTTCCGACGTTTGCCGATATGCCGCGCTGGTCACGATCAACCGATGCAGGTCCTTGATCGATTGCTTACCGTCGCGGAACTCGACCGCCAGCCAGTCGAGAAGTTCCGGGTGCGTCGGTAGTTGGCCCATGCGACCAAAGTCGTTCGGCGAATCGACGATGCCGCGGCCAAAATGATACTGCCAGACTCGGTTGACGATCGACCGCCAAGTCAGTGGGTTGTTCGGGTGAGTGATCCATTGCGCGAGTGCGACACGGCGTTCCCCTTCTTGGTGCTCCTTCTTCAAGGCAAAGTACGCATCGACGCCGGGAAGAATCGGGAGCGCGCCAGGACGGACGAGCGCACCGGGCTTTTGCACATTACCCCGTTCGAGCACGTGAATCTCGCGCGGCTTGCCACCCTGGGCACCGGTTCCGGAAAACGTTCCACTGCCGGTGTAAATGCAACCGCAATAAACCAGTCCCGGAGGCGGCAGCTTGGCGAGCGCGTCGCTCACGCGTAACGAATCGGCGCGATTCGCGGCCACTCGGTCCCGCTGCTCCGGAGTCGACACCTGATCGATCAGCTTCTGCCGTTCGGCGTTCAGACGCACGATCGCCTCCTGAACCCCCGGATCTGCCTTGACGCCGTAATAATAACCATCGACAAGATTCTTGCGCGCCCAACGGACGGGCGCCTCGATGGAATCGAGCGAAGTGACTGGCTTGCCAAGTGCCACATTGACTCCGGTGCCAGCGAATACCTGGAGCTCGCCGAGCGCAAAGATGAAGTCATTTTGCCGCGGTGCAAGCTTCGTGGCCGTCAGGCGGACGTACCGCGCCGTTTTGCCGACCATCGCGACTTGCGGTTTAGTACCCGGATTTGGCTCGTCGGTGGCCGTGCGATCCACAATCGTTTCGGCCGACTTGAATTCCGGGTCATTGCTGATCTGGATGCGATATCGGGTTGGGAATCCAAACCCATGGAAGATGTTGTTGAAGGCATCCCAGCACGCGACATAGACGAGACGTTCGATTGCGATGGGCTGACCGAGATCCACCTGCACCCACTTCTCGTGATCAGGGGTGGTCGCGATCTGGCTGTGATAACCGTACTCCGGACGTTCCTCCTTGGCTTGCTGCTGCTGGTTCAATTCCGCCAGTTGCCGGTCGAGCACTTCGAGCGGATTTCTGGCACGCGACTTGACTTCGTCGTCGAGCCGTTTCTGTTCGGCCGCGAGCTGCTGTTTTTGAGCGAGAAAGTCGCGCCGCTGGCGACCGACTGCGGCATCCGCTTCGTACGGCCGGTCCGCACGGTCCAGCGCCGCGAAGACCGACTGCAAACTGTAATAGTTTTCTTGAGCAACTGGATCGAACTTATGGTTGTGGCATTGGGCGCATTGCACGGTCAGGCTGAGGAACGTATTCGTCGTCGTCATGACCATATCGTCGCGATCGAGATGACGCGCCACTTTTCCATCGATCTTTGTTTCCGGAACTTCGGCGTGTCCGATGAAATCCCACGGCCCGGCCGCGATGAACCCCGTGGCGACCTGGCCATCGAGCGTTTCGGGCCAGAGCGCGTCTCCAGCGAGCTGTTCTTGTACGAACCGCGAATACGGCCTGTCTTCGTTGAATGCCCGAATGACATAGTCGCGGTACGGCCAGGCGTTCGGTCGTAATTTGTCCTTGTCGTAGCCATGCGTGTCGCCATAGTGCACGACGTCAAGCCAGTGTCGCGCCCAACGTTCGCCGTAGTTCGGTGAGTCGAGCAGCCGGTCGACCAGCTTTTCATACGCTTTCGGATCGGTGTCACGAATAAACGCGTCAACTTCCTCGGGATTGGGAGGCAGACCGATCAGATCGAACGACAGCCGCCGAATCAGCGTGCGGCGATCGGCCTCAGGAGACGGTCCGATTCCGAGTTCCCGCAACTTGGCGAGGGTAAAGGCGTCGATCGGCGTGCGCACCCGCTGGGCATCCTCGTCGGTCAGCTTCGGCAACGGCGGCCTCACGATTGGCTTCAGCGACCACCACTCGTTGTCCGGCAGGTTGCGATCGCGCAGCCTGCCCCC
>CAZFLF010000897.1:0-3624 GCA_964519825.1 uncultured Pirellulaceae bacterium
TCTGTGGGAAAAACTCTTTGAACTCGGAGTACAACTGGGCCGCCAGCGTCTTGTTATGCGATATCACGAGCGTCGGGCGCTGGATCGCTTGGATCACATTGGCCATCGTGAATGTCTTGCCGGAGCCGGTGACTCCCATTAGCGTCTGCTGGGAACGTCCCGTTTGAAACCCTGCGAGCAACTCAGCGATCGCCTGGGGCTGATCGCCGGCCGGCGAGAATGGCGACTGCAATTGAAAGTCCAAAACGTTCTCCTCCGTGGCTGCGATCGCTGGCAACCGATTGATTTGAGATATCGATGAGTTTGATGTTAGTTGGTGCAAAATCTCGTACGCAAAGCCGGGAGGGCGAGGCTCCTGCCGAGCAGCGTCCCAGCGCACGGCTCGGCAGGAGCCTTGCCCTCCCCGAGCTCCGGACCAGCCGAGTCATGACCGTGGCGCAGAATCTTCGACGGGTAGCAAGTACGGACGGATGCGATCGAGCGTACGTGGTCCAATTCCGTGCACGCGAAGCAGGTCGTCATGACGGTGAAACGGCCCATTATCGCGGCGCGAATTGACAATCCGCTGCGCCAGCATTTCGCCTATTCCAGGCAGTACCGACCATTCCGCAGTGTCGGCGCGATTGATATCGAGCTGGAACGACAGTGGCCGCTGCTCCGTGCGTTCAATGTCAATCAACCGCCCCTGCAAACCTCCCTGATAAACCCAACTCGCCCCAATCCAACCCAGCGATGCGACGATCAGCCCGACGCAACAGGCCTGATCTGACCATCGCAAAAGCGCAGGCCACCGCGAGGGACGGTCGTCGATTCCCACCGACATGGGCGACTCCTTGGTACAGCGAATTCGACCATCCGCAATATACGCAGTAGCTGCACAGACGTCGACCTATCCCCTGCCTACGGGTTCCCCTTGGCAAACCGCGCCAAAGCGCTCCGATCAAGCTCGATCCCCAGCCCCGGTCGGTCCGGAATCGTTAGACATCCGTCAGAATCAAGTTGGAACGGCTCCACTAGGATGTCTTCGATGTATGGTGCGGGGGTGAGGAACTCGACGTACCGTGCCGCCGGTATCGCAGCTGCCAAGTGCAGGTCGGCAGCCAAACCAACCGCCGTGTTCCAACCATGGCTGACGAATTGGATGTTGTGGTCGTAAGCCATCCAGGCGATTCGCCGGGCCTCGGTCAAGCCGCCGCACTTGGTCGCGTCGGGTTGCACAATGTCGAATGCGCCACGCTCGATCCACGGTTGGAAGGATTGGCGCCGCGTCAGCACTTCGCCTCCGGCGATCGGCACCGGTGAATGTTCGCGCAACCGCACGAAACCCTCCAGATCATCCGGCGGCAAGGCTTCCTCGAACCATCCGATGTCGTAGTTGGCCAGCATGTGTGCTGTACGGAGTGCCCACTTGTAGCCATGCGGCCAGAATTGTTCGCTGCCACCGGCATCGACCAGCAAGTCGATGTCCGGACCGACCGCCTCGCGCGCGGTCCGCACCAGCAGTTCGTCGAACTTGTCGCTGCGCCGTCCGAAGGGGCGCCAGCCGAGTTTGATCGCGCGAAAACCAAGTTGTGCGACACCGCGAACTCGGTCGGCCAGGATGTCCGGTTCATCGAATAGAATCGACGCGTATGGCTTGATCTTGTGGCGATAGAAGCCTCCCAGCAATCGCGCGACCGGCTGGCCACAGGCCTTGCCAAACAGATCCCAGAGCGCGATGTCGATGCCGGAGATCACGTGTTCCAACGTGCCGCCGCGTCCTTGCCAAAAACTGCTCTGCCGCAGTTTCTCACTCACGCGTTCCGGTTCGATAGCGGATTCGCCACTCCAATGCTGTCGTAAAGTTTCGATCCCGGCTTGAACCAGCGCCGAATTGGTGAAGGCGCTGCCGACCCCGCTCAGCCCGTCGTCGGTGATGACTTCCACGAGTGTGTGCAGGTCGTCCTCCGGCTCATGTCCTTCCGGCCAACCTCCGTCAACGGTTCCGCCGATCAAGGTGTGAGTTTTGATATCGCGAATTCGCATGGCGTCGACTTTCAAAGAGAGTGAAAATCATTCCGCGCATCGGCGCGCCGTGAAAGTAGAGCGTATCGAATGCGAGTCACGGCGCGGAGGGTCGGGTGAGGCACCATAGAAAGCCAAAAAACTGCCAAACGCGAACTTAGAAATGTCGCGGCTGCGGATTGGTCTCAGCCAATAACGAAACGAGGCCGTCGTCGATCAGCAGTTCCGAATCATCGAACAGATCGGCGGTATCGTCCGACGACTGCTCCCGCGTACTTTGTGGAATCGACTGCGGGTCAGCCAGGCCGGTGAAAGCTCTCAGCGGCGCCGGTGCAAACACGCATGAATTCGTCGAGTTTCTTCGGAGTATGGTTGTGCGATCAGATTGCACGTCAGGTGCCTGGCCCTCGGCACCGGCGTAGATAACGGTCAACGCGGTCTCTGCACTGTTCGCAAGCTTCCCGAATTCGGATTCGCCTTCTGCCCCAGGCCCGCCGGTGAAGAAAGTCGCACCGGAGGCCTCCCCTTCGCCACCCGTCCCTTGGCCATTAATCTCATTGATGACTTGCAACACATCATTGGAAGTCACATTGAAATCGCCGTTCACGTCGACAAATGGCGGAGTCGCGTCGGATTGATCGAGTTCTCCGGCCCCATCGTTATTCAGCTTGTTGATGATCTGCAACACGTCGTTGGGGGTCAAAAAACCGTCATTGTTCACGTCGAAGCGATTGCTCGGGTTCTGCCATGGACTGGCTTGGCTGTCGAGGCCAAAGTCGACGCCCCCTTTGGCCTCTCCTTCGGCCAATACAATATTCAGGCTGCCGTCCGAGGGATTTGTCGGAGTCTGCCCAGCGCTGGCCACCACCTGCACGCGATACTGTCCCCCGTTCACGTACCCGATCGTGTAGGTGCCGTTCGCGTCGGTTGTGGCCGAACTCTGCGGACCAAACCGCAAATTGTCGAAACGAACGACCGTATTACTGTGGCTTCGCGCCAGCGCATACTTGATGTCCGAGTTCTGACGGTTGAGCGTCATCGTTTCGATTTGCCCGGTCGACAGTTCTCTTGTTGTGTACCGGGCGAGCAATTGGTTGTCCGTTCCGTAGACTTCCAAGCGACCGATGCCGGGAATTGACGATCCGATCGCATCGAGACTGAGCGTGGAGATGGGTGTTGTAAAGTCGAGTCGCAGTTGTCGCGACTCGGTTGTCCAGTCCGAGCAATAACCGCCGCACGACGAGCTAAAGGAGGCAAATAACTGGTCGCCTGTCGAGACATTACTGGCGGTGAACGATGCGACGGTGTCGTCCGCAACGCCGCTGCCAAATGCCGAGAGGCTGACTGCGGGCTGAACCGTGTTCAACCGCGCCGTCGATGCGTAATCGTCTGGTTCAACAGTCTTACGGAGCTGCAGCGGCTGACCGCTGGCGTCGACTAGTTTCACGTTCACGTTGGCGATGCCGCGTTCGTTCGTATCCAAGGATCCGTCGAGATCCTGATCATCCCAGACGACGCCGTTGATTCCCGGCAGCAGCACAGATGATGGGCGGCCAGGCAACCCTTGAAACACTGGCGACGTAACGCCGGTTGCGTCGTCGATGGTGCGAATTTCAATGG
>CAZFLF010000898.1:0-3624 GCA_964519825.1 uncultured Pirellulaceae bacterium
GACGCGCATTGGGACGCTCCCGATCGTGATGCCGAGGGTTCGGTCGATCCCTTGGAAATGACGTCCGAGCCGTTCATCGAAGAGACCCTGGATGCAATTGATCTGGACAGCATCGGGGACCGCGAACCTGAGCGCGAACCGGCGTCGGAGGATCGTCCCCGTCGTCGTCGCCGCCATCGTGGTAGGGGCCGCGGCCGTCGCCCGGAAGGCGAGGCGCCCCCGCCGGAAAGGCCGGCCGCCGCCGGATTCAATGAACAGCCCGCCTCTGCCGAGTTTGATGAACCCCCTGTGGCTGGCGCCGATGCCGTGACGGAAGTCGAGATGGGTGACAACGCAGCTGCGGAAGCCGACAGTCCGGACCGTCTCGAACCCACAACGGGCGAAACCGATGAAGGACGCGAGACTCGGCGCCGCCGTCGACGACGGGGCAGGGGCCGTGGAAGTCGTCGTGAAGAAGGCGCGGGGGATGCTCAGCGGCCCCCCCGCAGACGCGAGGAATCCGTTGCCGGAGCTCCTGCCACCCCCGCCGCCGGCCGAGACGACATCGACGACTCGGACGAAGAGGATTCGCTGGAGGCGATCGAGCAAGAAGACGATCTCGGCGACGACGAGGAAGGTAAAGGGGATGACTCGCAGTTTAGTCACAAGAAGATCCCCTCCTGGCAAGATGCGATCGAGTCGGTAATTGCCACGAACATGACTTCGCGAGTGAACAATCCAAGCAGTGGCTCGCGCGGTGGTCGCGGCCGAGGACGCAGGGACCGATAGGACAAGCGAAATACTTGTTGCTAGGGGTACTTTCCATGATGCGCAGCTTGTCGCTGATTTTGTTGTGTACCGGTTACCTGGGCTGTTCTGGCAATGACACCAATCTGAACGTTAGCATTAATCCGAGCGACGCCGCCAATCCGAGCGGCAGTGCCAGTGGGAGTGGCGAATCAGGCGCCTCTACGAGCGCGACCGCTGGGTCGAGTGGCTCGATCCCCGTTTCCGGCCGCACAATACGGATCGCCGTGATTCCCAAAGGGACCAGCCACGAATTCTGGAAATCCGTTCACGCGGGTGCAGAGAACGCCGCCAAGGAAATCGGCAACGTTGAGATCATCTGGAAGGGACCGGCGAAGGAAGGGGACACTTCCGGCCAGATCGAAGTGGTTAAGAACATGATCACGCAGCAAGTCGATGCGATTGTCCTGGCGCCGAATCACTCCGAGGCCTTAGTCGACGTGGTTCAGGAGTCGAATGACGAAGGCATTCCGGTGGTGATTTTTGACAGCGCTCTCGGTAAAGGTCCGGCGATTATCAGCTATGTCGCCACCGATAACGAACAAGGCGGACGGCTAGCGGCCAAGAGACTCGCGGAAGTGCTCGGAGCCAAAGGCAATGTCATCATGCTGCGCTATCGAGCGGGGAGCGAAAGCACTGAACAGCGCGAGTCGGGCTTTCTGGCGGAAATTGCCAAATACCCACAAATCAAGGTCCTGTCCTCAGATCAATACGGCGAAGACACAACCAAGTCAGCGATGGACAAATCGCTGCAATTGTTAGTGCGGTTTCAAGGCGAGGTCGATGGCGTGTTCGCCGTCTGTGAACCGAATTGCAATGGCATGTTGGAAGCTTTGACGCAATCGAGTTTGGCCGGCAAAGTGAAGTTCGTCGCGTTCGACCCAAGCGACCGACTTATCACGGGCCTGGAGACGGGCCAGGTGCAAGGAATCGTTCTGCAGGATCCGGTCATGATGGGATATGCGGCGGTCAAGGCAGCCGTGGCGAAGCTCAAACAACAGCCGGTCGAGTCCCGCATCCCCACCGGTGAGTATGTGGCCACTCCGGAGAATATGAAGAACGAGCAGTACCACAAGCTTCTTCATCCACAGTTGTTCGAATGATCTGCCTCCGCACCGCGGTTTGAAAGATTTGCATTCCGAGTGCGTGGACCAACTCTTCTGCTCCAAGCGCGAACGCGTTATGTCGAACTTGCCGCTGCTGCGGATGACGGCCATCAGCAAACGCTTCGCCGCTACCCAGGCGCTGCGCAACGTCAGTCTGGACGTGCACTGCGGAGAAGTGCTCGCGTTGATCGGCGAAAACGGAGCCGGCAAGAGCACGTTAATGAAAGTGCTCAGCGGAGCCCATCGACCCGATTCCGGGAGCATGGAATTCGCCGGTCGGCTGTATGCGCCTGCTGGCCCGCATGACGCGCGGCTGACGGGCGTAGCCATGATTTATCAGGAATTGAATCTCGCCTTCGACCTGAGCGTGGAAGACAACATCATGCTCGGGCGCGAGGAGCGGCGCTGTGGATTCCTGCTTCGCCGCGAACAGCGCCGTCGCGTATGCGCGGCACTCGATCTGCTCGGGCATCCCGATCTGCCTCCGACCGCTCGCGTCGGTGAATTGTCGGTTGCAGCGCGGCAAGTGGTGGAAATTGCGCGGGCCTTGGTGCATCAAGCGCAAGTGCTTGTGTTTGACGAACCGACCAGTTCGCTGCCGCAGAACGACGTCGAGCGACTATTCGATGTCATCGATCGGTTGAAACGTTCGGGACGGGGCATTGTGTACATCAGCCATTTCCTCGAGGAAGTTCGGCGCGTCGCGGATCGGTATGACGTGCTCCGTGACGGCGAAAATGCCGGTCACGGAAGGCTGGCGGAAGTCTCGGATGCCACGCTCGTTTCGCTGATGGTCGGGCGCACGGTCGACCAGCTATTCCCGTGTGTTCCCCACACACCCGGCGCGTCCGTCCTGTCGCTGCGGAACGTGAGCGGGGTGGCGATACCCAACAACGTCACGCTTGACGTGCGGCAGGGCGAGATATTGGGAGTTGCCGGCTTGGTTGGTGCGGGACGCACGGAAACGCTGCGCTGTCTTTTCGGCCTCGACGCACTTCGCACCGGCGCGATCCGCGTCCACGGTCGCGAATTGAAGCCGCGCCCAAAGACTTGCATTCGCGCAGGGATTGGGTTTTTGTCCGAAGATCGCAAAAGTGAAGGCCTCGCCCAAACGCTGTCGATCACGGACAACACAACGCTCAGTCATTTATCGCCGTTCAGCCGGGCGGGATGGCTGGCGTTGGGACGCCGGCGACGCTCGGTCGCGAGCTGGATGCGGCGTCTAGAAATCAAAGCCCGGGATCCTGACCAGGAGGTCTCTGCCTTATCCGGCGGCAACCAACAGAAGGTCGCTCTCGCGCGTGTATTGCACCAGGACGCGGAGATACTTTTGCTCGATGAACCGACGCGGGGAATCGACGTAGGCACGAAAGCGTCCGTCTACCGATTGATGGGCGAATTGGCGGCACGGGGCAAGGCGATTATCTTTGTCAGCTCGTACTTGCCGGAGTTGGTGGCGGTTTGCGATCGTATCGCCGTGTTGGCACGTGGTCAGCTGCGTGATGTGCGGCCCACGAATGAGTGGACCGAAGAAACCATCTTGGCGTGCGCGATCGCTGGCGACAGTGTTCCACAAAACCGGCCCACTAAGTGATCAACAAAGTATTAACGCGAGGGGGTCGGGAGTCGTTTTTGCGGCGGCTAAGTCGTTTAACCGCAAGCCGCAGGCGAGCGCTTTGAACAGAGATCGACAGCGCCCGAACGCGCTCGCCTGCGGCTTGCGGTTAAACGA
>CAZFLF010000899.1:0-3623 GCA_964519825.1 uncultured Pirellulaceae bacterium
ATTGAACTTCACGGCATCCGCGTCGAAATCGGAGCCGTCGTGAAACTTGACACCTTGGCGAAGCTTGAACGTGTAGGTCTTGCCATCGTCGCTGATCGACCACGACGTGGCCAGGCTAGGCTCGACCTCCAAACTCCCTTCTTTGTATGCAAGAAGGCCCTCATAGATGTTCGAGAGAATCCGAAAATCGCTGATGGTCACGGCTTGAGCCGGATCGAGGGTCTGCAGCTCCGCAACATGGCCGATGACAAGTATGTCCTTGGGCGTTTCTGCCCTGGCGCTCGCACCGATTCCAATAGCGATCGCCACTCCTGCCGAGGCTGCGACCCGTCCTATCCATAGTCCTATACGCATGGTTCTCACCCAGCCTGACAATTGCTCGTGGAAGCGACGGTGGCCTGTTGCTCGGGGACCGCGCAGCGGGTCCGGCCCGACAACAGCCGTTCGGGACTCACGCCAGCGAAGGTCGGCGGTCCCATACATCAAGTACGCTCTCGAGAGCCCGGCCGATAGTCAGCACCGTGCCCTCGTCAAACAGCTTACCCCAAACGCAGATGCCGTGGGGAACAGTAAAAGAAGAGCCCGCGACCGCCCCGGTCTGATCGAGGCGCGCCCGCTCCAACGAAAAGGCGCCACGTGTTTCAGACTGGCGAAAGCCAGAACGAAGAATGAGGCACGGATGGCCGGTGAAGTTGGTGATCACCAACATGGGCGCACCCAAAGCTGGCCCAATCACTGCGTCCACCGTGTCAAATGTCTGGTTCGTCTCTCGCATTACCAGTCTCCGCAGTCGGTCCAATTGAATGTGGTCGATAGCGGAGAGAAAGCGGGCCTTTCGAAAGGTGTTTGGCCAAGCGCCCGGCTCCTGCCACGCGAGTTGGTCGTCCAGATCGTCGAGCGTCAGATCCTCAAATGATGCGGCGGCTTCGGCGAGGAGGCTGTTCATGAGGGAGTCGTAGGGGAGATCCGCTCGCTCCAGCGGCACCAATTTCATTCCCAGCTCACGCGCGGTTGTCAGGATCTGCTTGTCGAGATCCACAGTCTCGGATGCTTCGAAGTCGGCCGGATAATACCCGATGCGCCGCCCGCTGACCGTGGCGCTGGAATCGTAGCTCAGAGGCACGTCAATCGAAACTGGGTCTTCAGCATCGAATCCGTTGATGACGGCGAGAACGAGGGCGGTATCTTCGACGGTTCGACAGAGCGGCCCGATCTTATCCAATGTCCAACACAGGGGCATGGCTCCGGTTCGCGACACGCGTCCGAACGTCGGCCGGAGCGCGGTCGCTCCGCAGCGGAGTGCTGGAACCAAGATCGAACCAAGCGTCTCCGTGCCAATACCGAACGCAAATAGCCCCCCGACCACTCCAGCAGCGGAGCCTGCGCTGGAACCGCCAGAACCTTCGGCGAGATTCCACGGATTGCGGGTGACGCCCCCATACCAGATATCGCCATAGGCGATAGCACCAACGGAGGTCTTGGCGACCAGGACCGCGCCCGCGGCAGCAAGCTTCCGCACGACAGCAGCGTCGCGTTGAGGAACCCGCTCCCGATAGGGCTCGGCGCCCCATGCTGTTGCGATATCGGCTGTGTCGAGGACGTCCTTGCATCCCCAAGGTATTCCGTGAAGGGGACCGAGATACGTTCCAGCGGACAGGAGCGCATCGGCGCGAGCGCTTTGTTCCCGAGCGAGTTCGGGAGTCGCCGCGGCAATGCATTCAAGTCGCGATCCGAACCGTTCGATGCGATTGAGGTAAATTTCGGTGAGCCGCGCGGACGTCAAAGAACCCCTGCGTATCCAACCGGCAAGCGACGCCAGCGAAGCAAATGCAATGTCATCTTCACGGTCGGGAAGCGAACAAGCAGGAATATCGCTCGGACGGAATATCCCGGTCATCGGCGCTTTCCAGCCGGCAGGTCGGGGATCGAAAAGAGTGGCCGGCGGAAGGTCGTTCGGAAGTTTGACTGCACGCCGCTTCAATGTGAGCTCGAGCTGGCCCGCAAGGTTGTCGAGCATGAGTGCCCGTTCAGCGTCCGTGTACTCGATGCCGAAGAGCATTTCGGCGGCGGCGATCGACTGGACTGTAGGTGCAAAAGGGCCTGGGCTTATGGGCATTGGCAAGACCGTATTTCAGCACGGGGAGAGAGTAACTGTGTTTTCAATGGCCTGCACGAGATGACAGGGCTGATTCTATGATAAGACCCTCGCGGGCGAAGAGCGTAAAAATGGCCGAAAGCTTGAAAAGAGACTGGAGCGGCACGCCTCCAATGGCCGATAGCAAGCGGTTGGCGTTGCTATCCAACGCAGGCCTCGCCTTGGTATCCACGTTTGACTATTCGAAAAGTCTTCAGGAGGTGGCAGAACTCACCCTCGGGTTGCTTTGCGACTATTGCATCTTCGATATTTTTGAGGATGACGGTCCGGCCGTCCGCGTGGCTTGGGCTCACAGCAATCCGAATTGGCCGCGCCTTCCCGAGATAGGTAAGTTCGCCCCACCCACTCGAATAGCGAAGTACCCGGTTTCACAGGTCATCAAAACCGGTAAGCCTGTTTTCGTTCCCTATGTCACCGATGAGTGGATGCAGGCAATCAGCTGGAGCGACGAGCACCTGGAGCTGATGCGCGCGCTGAGCCCTTCCTCAGCAATGTTTGTTCCTCTTACGGCTCACGGCTCCACCGTTGGAGGAGCGATTTTCGCGTTCTCCGATTCACTGCGTCATCATACCGAAGCCGATCTGGACCTTGCGTTGGATTTGGGGCGGCGTGCCGGACTGGCGGTTCTTCACTCGCGCCAATACGAAGCATTGCAGGCGAACGCGCTCAGACTTCGACAATTGACGCAGCATCAGCAGTTTCTCATTGGAGAGCTCAACCATCGGGTAAAAAACACGCTCGCGATCGTTCAGGCAATGGCGGGACAGACCCTTCGCGCGAGCGCCACTCCTGAATCCGGTTGGGACGCTTTTACTTCGCGCATCGCTTCTCTCTCGCGCGCCCATGATCTCTTAACGCGCGACAATTGGGAAGGCGCTGACCTTGCCGATATCGTTGAAGGGACCGCAAAGGCACATCAAAATGAAGGCGAAGAACGCTTCCGGGTCCGAGGTGACTCGCTTCACATCGCGCCTCGCATTGCCTTTGCCATCACGATGACATTGCACGAGCTCGCTACCAACGCCACAAAGTACGGAGCGTTATCGAACGAGACGGGGCATGTCGAAATCGGATGGCGCGTCTTCGACGATAAACCGCGGGCGCTTCTTTTGTGGTGGCAAGAAACGGGGGGGCCCGAAGCAACACCGCCCACACAAAGGGGCTTTGGCTCGCGGCTGATTGAAGGGCAGCTCGGACGCGATAGCGTGACCGTGACCTATCCTTCGACGGGTTTGATTTGCAGGATCAAGGTGCCCCTCGACTAGCCACGGTGCGCCCGCAAAATGGCTCTCTTCGAGGAGGATTTCCGCGGCGCGACTCCGGCCGACCAACGTCCATTCAGGTACCGGGCTTATCTGGGCGGCCGCGCCCTCTCGCACTGCTGCGAGATGTCCGCTTTGGGGCCAATCTGCGACAACGCCCCCACATGATGGCCATTCTCGAATTATCAGCCGGTCAAAGCTGCTGT
>CAZFLF010000900.1:0-3616 GCA_964519825.1 uncultured Pirellulaceae bacterium
TTCCGTCGACCACTTTGTAGAGTTGGTCTTCCTCAGCCGACTCCGCCAGGATGGCATATTGGTGGGCGTAGTAATCTTCGATATCGACGATTTCGTTCGTCTGAAGGTGACCGCATTGGCCGCAGAAAAAAACTTCCGTCGGACAATCGTACAGCCGGCACATCGTCGTCAGCGACGCGTGCTCGCTGGAGCGATACATCAACTCGACGGCGGGCGCCTCGCAGACTTGGCACAGTGGCATCGCAAGCATCCCAACCATCAAGTAGCTCCTGCTGGCGCCGGAAGCACAAATTGCGGCAACAAGTCCCGCACTTTCACGCCGTCGGCTACAGAACCTTTCCAGCCGAGTTCCACGCCACTGGGTTCCAGATAGTTGAAAAGTCGCATCTGCATCGACCAACGCGGTTGGGTCGACCGATTGAACCCGGAACAATGCATCACCAGGAAATCCAAAACGACAATGTCTCCCGGTTCCGTCAGCGGCGCCGCTTGCCGGTATTGTGCGACGATCTCCGCTTCGCGTTCGATTACCCACGCGTACGCGCCGGGGCGATTGGTGACCGATTCCCGAACCGGGTGGATCCCGTCGCGGTGCGACCCGATCGCGAAGATCACCGGACCCAAGTCTGGATGCATGGACAACAGGGGGCTCCACAGCGTCAATCCATCCTGACTGCGCAGCTGATAGAGATAGTCCTGGTGCCACGTCGCGCGGAAGGAATCCTCGCCGGGAATGTCAATGCGAATGCCGTAACCGCGACTAATGAAGCCTGGGAAGGAGTGCGGTCTCAACTGGCGCATCACCGTTTCGTTCTTTTCCGACGCCGCCAAGCGGACAAACGCCGGAATGAGTTTGACCGCGTCGTACACTTCGCTGCCGAAGCGTCGATCGATTGTGATCAGCTCGTTGAATCCCGCGTCGAAATGCTCGGGACAGTACGGTCGACGGCGCAGAGACAGGCCATGTCGGTCACTAATCAGACCGATGATGTCGTAGATTGCGCGCCGAATTGGCTCGATTTCGGTGGACAGATCATAGAAGCCAGGCACCTTAATGAAGCCATCCCGTTGAAACGTTTCGATTTGTTCTGATGTGAGCACCGATGCGGTCATGGGATTAGCTCCGGTTGAGTTACCAAAGACAGATGGGGCACAGGAGCCCCTTGTGCGGCGTCCGATATTGGCGACACCGGTGTCGCACTGTTTCGTACGGCGACTCCCTCGGGACGCGCCGGATTCCCAGACAAATGCACTCTGTCCGGCCAGTTTCCAAAGACCACCGAGTTCGGTGCAACAACACAACACTCGCCGAGAATGGTTCCCGGCATGATGATACTGCCAGACCCAACCCAGCAGCCGCGGCCAATTCTGACCGGCGCATACCTGAGGCTCGTCTGCGGTGACAACATCTCGGATCGCGAGTCGCCGTATTGCGTGGTCACCACCACTCGCGGTCCCAGATGAGAATAGTCTCCCAATTCAAATCCGCCGTCTCCCAGCACGATCACGCCTGGCGCCAGCGCGGAGTAATCACCAAAGCGGACAGGGTGTCCGAACCGCGAACCGTAGATGTAGCTTCCCGACTGCACCGTCGTGTGCTTGCCGAATGTGATCGAGGCGATGTACTTCGTTGTTACCGCGCGCTCGATCAAGACGTCATAGCGCCACATCAACGACACGTTGTGTAGCAAGAGCCGGCCCCAATGCAGGAGATTCTTCCCAATCATGCGGCCAACTTGCCTCGCGTAAGTGCGTCACGGATTGCTGCGAAATCGACGAGTAATGGAATCTGGTGCACCGAGAACTGCGTGCGGAATTCCATTTCCAACGCCAGAACCAGGTTGATGTGTCCCAGCGAATCCCAAGGTTGCAACGATTGCTGTGATGCCGAATCGGTGACAGCCGCCAAATCGAGGCCAAACGTATTTGCGATCACTTGACGAATGCGGTCGTCCATCAGTCATCCTTTCATCGCGTGAATCAACACGCAGCGGGGCGCTTCCGGTTGGCGCTCCGGTACGAATTGGTACTGGACGGAATCGTCCGTCAGACCGCAGCGTCGGAATCCATAGCGGTCAAGAAAGTCCGCAACCTGGTCATTCTTGGCGGTCCGCCGGTACTCGGCGTGAATTGGGTAGTCTGGCCAATGCTCGCCGAGCGTGCGGATTAGTTCGCACAAGAGTGCCTGTTCCAAACGTCGTCCAAGAACGCGGCAGCTCATGAGAAAAGTGTCCACGATGACCGCGTGTGCACCGGCGTCACAGCGCGCGATAGCCAGCCCAGTCAGCCCGTAATCTCCGAACCGATCGCGTGCCTTCATCGCTAGCATCACCGCGTCGGGAGACTCGAGAATCCGCTGAAGATGCGCAGCGCTGTGTCGTCGAGTCGTCAGGTTGAACTGGTTGGTGCGTTCGACAAGCTGGTGAATCCGCGGCAGCTCATCGCCGGTTACGAGCCCGATTTCCGCTTCCAGTGCCAGAGACTGGAGGAACTCATCAAGGCTGGCCGTGGTCGACTGAATCGCAGCACGCTGACGTTCGGCCTGATACAAAGCAGTGCGTTCCCGATCTGCAGAGGTGCAGAAGGGGGATTGAAACCCGTTGTAGTCGAGGAGCAATCGTGTCAAGTTCGCCGCTTCGTTCGCCGGTTGAAGAACGTCGACTTGTGGCAAAGCATGGCGCACGTGCTCACATTCGATCGGGCTATTGTCGATAAACACAAACTGATCGAGCCCCAGTTTCAATTCTTCGGCCAGGCTATACAGGTTGTGAACCTTGTCGCGCCAGTTTATTCGCCAGGCGGCCAGATGCTTTGGCCGCAGGAGGCAATGCGGGTGTTCGTTGAGGACGCTGAAGACGTCCGCTTCGTTGTTCTTGCTGCAGAGCGCGAGCAGGACTCCTTGACGTTGTAATTCGAGCACCTGTCGTTGAAATGTGTAGAAGACGCTGTCGGGATGACGCGTCGGATCTAGCCGAATTCCTTCACGTCCCTCTTCGCCGACGATGCCGCCCCAGAGAGTGTCATCGCAGTCCAGGATGAGTACTTTGCGCACGCGGCCGCATTTCGCCGCGAGGGCTTGTCCCAGTTCCGCTCCCCAAGCTGGCAGCATCGAGGCTGTCAGGGGCGCTTTGTAGAGCCGCCACAATCGTTCGTCGCTCGCCGCATCCCAGCCCATTCGATCGGCGAGCCGAGCCACATCGACAAGCACTAGGTTCGGATGATGTGTGACCAAGTCACGAATCTGGTCGTTGATGCGTTGTACCTCGCCCGGCGACTTCGAACTGTGCACCATCCCCTGCGGTGGTACGAAGGTGTTCACGATCACGGTCGATGAGAGACGCTCCGCACCCAGCAGCGCGATTTCCTGGAGGAGTTTCCAACCCCGTTCACAGCATAGGCCTTGCTCCGAGTCGTGCACGCCGTCGACTCCATCCAACCACAACGCCAAGACGACCGCGTCGAGACTGCCGGAATAAAGTGGAGAAGCAGGATCGAGCAACTCTTGGTGCAGCATTCCAAAGTCAGCCAATTCGACTTCAATGCGCACTCCACGTTGGTACCGAGCCCACCGCAGCCAAGGGAGAAGAGGCTCGGCTGAGAAGTTGCGGAGCACTCG
>CAZFLF010000901.1:0-3607 GCA_964519825.1 uncultured Pirellulaceae bacterium
GCCAATGCGCCAGGTGCGATTGGCGAGGGGATTGTCAACGGTTTGCCGCACATCGGGCACTTGACCGCTTTCCCGGCCAGTTCTTGCCGTGCCATGAACCGCTGGCCGCAATGCGTGCAACCAACCTTGATCGACGATGTCGTGTTTTTTTCGGCTGGTTGTCCGGGAATTTGCACGATATCGGCGCACCGCGGACAGCGGACCATCTTGCCAGCCATCTGGGTTTTTGCTGACATGCGTTGTCCGCATTTGCACGTAACTTCTATCGGTTGCGGCAGGAGTTTGAGTCCCGATGACTCGGATGACTCGGACGCCTCGGACTTGGTCTTGCGGACAATCTTGTTTCCCGCGTCCGATACCGTTTTCGTGCCACTGTTTTTCTCGATGCTGGTGGTTTCGGAACTGGATCGTTCCTTCTCCGCCGCAGTCTCTTCCGGCTTCGTTTTGAGGAAGTCGGCCAAAGCGCTGGCGAATTCCTTCATGGAGGTGAATCGCCGTTCGGCCTTCTTGGCCATCGCCTTCAGACAGATTTCGGCCAAGCGCGGGCTGATGCCCGGGCGGACTTTGGTCGGATCCTCCGCGTCCTTGGTGAGGATTTGGCCAATGATGGACGCAATGGAACCCTGATACGGGAGTTGTCCAGTTAGTAACTCGTACAGGATCACACCGAGTGCATAGATATCGCAAGCTGGTCCGATGCTCTCGGGTTTGGCCTCGATCTGTTCGGGAGACATATAGGCCGGCGACCCGAGAATCGCACCGTCTCGAGTCAGCCGCGCGTCCTGCTCATCGTCGATGTTCCGCGCTAAGCCGAAGTCCATGATGATCGGTTCATTACGGTGATCAATCATGATGTTTGCGGGCTTCACGTCACGATGCAGCAGTCCGTTGGCATGTGCCTCGTGGAGAGCCAGGGCAATCTTTCGCGTGACTGTCGCGATGTTGCGTTCGTTTTGCGGCTTGTCCGGGTTGACGAAATCAGCCAATGAGTGCCCCTGGATGTACGCCATCGTGATGAAGTGGACGCCGTCGAGTTCACCAACGTCGTACACCGGGCAGATGTTTGGATGGGTGAGCGTCGCGGTGGACCGCGCTTCCCGCAGAAATCGCTCGATGAATCGCGACTGCTCTTTCGGGTTGACCTTCGGTATTTTCAGGGCGACTTTGCGCTGCAATTGAGTGTCAAGTGCCAGGTACACCGAACCCATGGCTCCTTCGCCGAGCGTTTTAAGAATGCGGTAGCGACCAAACGTGTCGCCAGCCAACCGCGGGCGCGCATGGGACTGCAACGCTGCGGCCTCGACCTCGCCAATCATGGCGGTTTCGTCGATTTCCAGCGGCGAGGAATCGCGGGCGGTGCTCTTTTCTGGTTCCGAAGGTGCCACGAACTTGCTCCTGGCTCGCGGGTTTCATGATACTGTCCGAACACTTCCTTTGCATCCCGCTCAAGTCGGCTGATTACCGCTTGGTTGACACGAACAAACCCTGGCGATGGTTCGCGCAATTATTGCGCGGGGCATGAAAGATCTGTGAAAGAGGACTTAACGGAATCTGGCGGTTGTAACAACCAGACAGTAAGATGTCCCCGAATTCGTCATCCGCGTTCACTTTGGGAGAATCCACGTCATGCGATGCCGCCCTGTGCTTTCTGCGTTTGTTGGTATGCTCGCCTTCGCAAGTGCCGCGTGGGCGGTTTATCGGGTCGCGGCTACCGGGCCGGCTATGACGAGTGCCGCCGGTACGTTCCTGAAGTCATTGTCCGACGAACAACGCAAGATCGTTGTCTTGGATTACGACACGCCGAAGCGAGTTGATTGGCACTTCATCCCCAAGGATCAACGCAAGGGTTTGCAAATCAAGGAAATGAACGCGTTGCAGCGGGAGGCCGCCCACGCTTTGTTGAAAGCGGCACTGAGCCAGGTGGGTTACGACAAAGCCACCAAAATCATGTCGCTCGAGAATCTGCTCCGCGAATTGGAAAAGACCAAGAAAGGTGGTCCCTTGCGCGATCCGGAGCGCTACTTTTTTACGCTGTTCGGGCAGCCATCCGCAGCCGGCCGATGGGGGTTGAGTGTTGAAGGACACCATCTGTCGCTGAATTTCGTCGTGGACAAGGGGCACGTGATTTCATCCACTCCAACCGCCTTCGCTTCGAACCCAGCCACTGTGCAAAACGAGGCGACAGGGAGCCAACCCAAGGGAACGCGGTTGCTGGCCCAGGAAGAGCAACTTGCGTTCGAGCTACTGCAATCGTTGAACGCGGAACAGCGCCGCGTGGCGGTATTCGCAGAAACTGCTCTGAAGGAGGTTCGCGCCGCCGGCGAACCGCAACCGCCCCAGGACGCTCCGAACGGCATCGCGGCCGCAAAGCTCAATGACAATCAGCGAAAAATGCTGGAACGATTGATCACCGTCCATGCCGGAAACCTCCCGGATGACGTGGCGGAAGACCGGTGGGCTGCGATTCGCGAGTCCGGGCAAGATCAAATCCACTTCGCGTGGGCGGGGGCCGATAAGCCCGGCATTGGCCACTACTATCGGATCCAAGGCCCGACGTTCCTGATCGAGTTCGTCAATACGCAACCCGACGCGGCCGGGAACCCCGCGAACCACATCCACTGTATTTGGCGCGACATGCGCGGCGATTTTGCGATTCCGGTGAAGAAGTCGTAGGGTCTACTCCCCACAGGCCACAAGAAGTGGCGGCCGCGTGGCCCACAGACTATTGCTGACAATTGACCAGAAAACTCTCAAGAAGTTGGTCCAGGTCGTTGCGCAGCTGTGAAAAGTCTGCCGTGAGGCGGGCCGATTCAAAGGACGGACGCACCGGTAACCGCCCGGCAATGATCAATCGTTCTCGATCCTTACTGCCTGGAACAATTCCAAGGCACTCGCTGACGATCGCGTCCGCGGACCAGGGGACATCGGTTGGGACATCGATTAATCCCACGACTTGATGAGATACGGTGGTCATCGGACTCATTCGATTCAAGAAACGGAAGAATAACTCATCTCCCTACCGTCTCTTTTCGGCACGCGCGAACCAATGAGTTCAGGGGAAGCGGCCAGTTGCTACGAAATGGGACTTGAAATCGCGCGCGGCAAGACGTCCCGCGATCGAATGCGCTGGTGCGTTCGGAACACGACTGAGACGCTCGGTGTGCGCCGCAAGCGTACTATGCGGTCCCAACTGATCGCGCTCATTTCGGCACAACGACAGTCTGAAGGCCATTGCCGCCAAGTGTCGGATCGGCACGAACAACTCGAAAATGCCGCTCCAATTGCTTCTGCCACCAGGGTGCGGTTTCAATGATGCGGTGACAGTTCGTTCCGTCGGCGAGTTGTTTGCCGGCGGGACGGGTCGCGATTGTGAAGAATGCCGCCTTGATGGTAACGCGCGCTAAATCCTCAAGTACATTCTTTAAGAAGTCCGGCTCGATGTGCTCGAGTACATCGATGCAGGCGACTAAGTCCGCTGGATCGGGCACGACAGCGAATTCAGGTATCGCCGGATCAAAGTTTCGGACGTCGAATTCGCTGGATAACGCCTTGCAAAGGTCGCGTTTACCACACCCGTAGTCCAGGATCGTCTGCGCAGAGTACCGGA
>CAZFLF010000902.1:0-3605 GCA_964519825.1 uncultured Pirellulaceae bacterium
TCGTAACTGAATCCTCCACTCGTGGCCAGCGTCAGATCTTGGTTGTTCGAGTTCAAGAGCCGGAAGCCGCCGGTATCTACGGTGACATCTTCGGCAAAGCTCACCGAGATCTGATCGATCGTCTGCCACGTGATCAGCCCAGCGTTGGCGATTTGATTGCTACCGGTTAACAGACGATAGCCACCAGCCGCCGTCCCCAAGCCGCTCGCCGCCAGCAAATTCAGGTAGCTGCTGCTCCAGCCGCCGCCGCGCACATAGATCCCCGTTATCTTGGGTGGCGTGGCGTCGATGGCAATCTGGTTGTTGGCGCCGAGCGATCCTGCCGCACCTGGCGCGGACAGTGCGAGCACCCCATCATTGCCCGCCTCGTCCTTGATCGAGCCACCATTCAGCCCCAAGGCGTTTGTGCCGGTGTAATCTAAATCGGGACTCGTGTCCCCGGACTGCACCGTATACCGGAATACGAGCGTGTTCGTCCCCGATCCACTTAAGTAGTTCGCAGTTCGATCCGTCGCGCCCGTTTCCAATAACAACCTGGGAGTTCCGCTCACGATTACCGGTTCGCCAAATGGCACCGTGATGTCAATAACTGCCCCCACGCCGTAAGTACCATTGGGCGTCGTGGAACTTACTCCCAACACCATAGGTGCCGAGGTATCGACTACCAAGGTGGTCGTGTTGCTCGAGCCTTCATTACCCGCCTGATCGGTGACTCTCGCCCGGAACTTAAACGTGCCTTCCGCCAAAGCGGGAGACACATCAAACACGGCCGAGCCCGACGTCGTGGCAGCCAGCGTATAGTCTTGCTCGCCGGCATCCGCGAAATCCCCATCGTTGTTGAGATCCACATCCAATCGAACTTGTGTTCCATTGGGAATGCCGTTGGCATCCGTGCCGGCTACAGTCACGCTAGGTGTCGTATCGTTGGTGTGACTATTTCCGGACAGTATCACGCTCGGGGAATCCAGATCCGACAAGTACGTCAATGTCTGGCTTGTTTGTCCGCCATCCAGATCGCGCATTGTGACCGTTACCGTATACGTTCCGCTCTGCCGATATTGGTAGTCCAACGCGAAATTCCCGCCGATTAAAGTCAGCGGCAACTGCACGCCGTCGCCGAAGTTGACAATCCCTGTGAGTTCGTCCTCGACCCCCGGATCGGTGGCGAACCCCGACAACGCCAAGGGACGAGACCTGGGTGTCGCCGAATCGCCGGTTACCCCCGCAAGATTCGGATTTAGGTTGGTCACATCCACACGGACCGAGCGGGTCGTGGTCGCCACACCATCCGAGACGTTGGCCGTCACCCAGTACGTTCCTTCGTCGACGACGGACAAGTTCGCCGGTGAGCTACCCGTTATTTGAGCCACCTGGCCCCGCGGCCCGACAGCGGACCAAACGACTGTGAGCGTTTCACTGCCTGGGTCGACCGGTGTTCCCACGGAAAAGGCCAGCGTTTGCCCTTCGGCCGTGACTCCCGAGACTTGTGTGATCTCGAACAACGGCGCTACGTTCGACACGCTGATCGGCCAGGTCAGACTGGCCGAATCGTTGTCATTGTCGGTCGCCGTCAGATACAGTGTGTAACTCGCTTCATTCGTCGCCAGATACTCAAAGAGCGGGTTCGAACCCTGCGCCACCAACGTGTTATCCGGTAACCGGAGTTCCCACGCAAAGGTAACGGTATCCGCCGGCACGTCGGACACGAACTGGTCGCCTTCAAACCGAAGCAGGCTTCCTTCGTCCCACTCCGTCTGCACGGCGCCCGCATCAATGCGGGGTGCGAGATTGGTCACATCGACTGCGTGCGTCAGCACGGCGGCGAAATCTGTACCATCCGTGGCGCGAACGGCAATGGTGTAGCTCCCCTCGTCCGGAAACGCAGAGCTGACACTTTGACCCGTGGCGTTGACGTCGAACGTGTCCCAGTCGTAGTCGAAATCCCATTGGTAGGTGATCGTGTCCGCGGGCACATCGGTTGCCGACACGCTAAACGAACCAGTCACGCCTTCGTCGAGTGTTCCCGGCCCCACGATGGCCGACGTGTATTCAGGAGCAACATTGAGTACGTTGACAGGAATCGTATAGGTCTGACTGCTGTTGTCGACTTGGTCGTGGATCGTCAGTGTCAGCGTGTAGGAACCTTCGTTGGCGAAGGCATGCGAGAGCTGAATCACGTATTCTGTTCCGAACGGATCGTTCTGATCTCCAACGACGGCGCCGACGGACGAACCACCATCACTGTAGCTGGCTGACGCTAGCCATTGATCGATTCCATCGCGGAAACGAACAACATGCCCAACGATACCCTCGTCCACGGTGATGGCCGTCGTCAGCAGGATAGGGTTACTATCAGTGACGGTGACCGTCACTGAATCTTCGGCAACGGTTCCCTCGACCTGGTCGGTGACGCGAACACCAACGTCGAATGTGCCGGGAGTTTTCCAGGCGTATTTCAGATCGGCCACGGCGTTCGTGACGGTGAATGACTGATCGAAGACATCGTCACCGTTCCAATCGGCTTCGACGAGCCACGAATCGGTGGTCAAGTTGGGGAATAAGCCTGGCCACGTCTTGACTTGACCTTCGGCAATATTGAATGCATTGCCCAGTTCCAGGCTGGGCCCGGCGGTTAGGACGCTGGCCGAAGCGGTGTCGACGTAGGAGTACGACGAGTTATCGGTTCGCAGCCCTTGGATCTCTAATTGCGAGTTGTAGGTACCTTGCGACGCGGGCCGGAACGAATGCTGTACGAGTGCCGAGTTCGTCCCGGTGGCGATAGTTACCCAGTCGCCCTGCGATACGGTGGCACCCAGCGTATCCAGCACGGTCCAACGGTATTTGAAGGTCTGACCGTTGGTGGGTCGTTGGATTTGACCATTGAAGATGACCAGCTGCCCCTCGGTACCGCTGACCGATGGCCCGGCATCCACCCAAGCTCGTGACGCAACTAGCCCGACGTCGCGAATTTCACCGATCGCTAGATTCGCCGTGATCTGCGCCGAATCATCGCCGCTCGCGGGACCACGCGGCTTGAGAATGAGCGGAGCACGTGTGCCCGTTACCACGACGTTGTCAATATTCCAACCGCCGTAAGTCACCGAGCTATCTGTCGTTCCCATGTACCAGCGAAGACGAATTCCGGCCGCGCCCGTAGTCGGAATCGCATACGAAACAGCCTGCCAAGCATTATCAGTAATGGCACTTCCGCTGTGCGCCCAGAGCGCCAGCCAGTTCACGCCATCGGTGGAATACTCAATACCAGCTCGATCCAGGGACGATGATCCAACGGTGAGCCAGCGGTCAAAAGTCAGCTGAAGGTTTGTCAGCCCAGACACGTCAATCAGGGACGTGGTCGCGTTATACCGAGGCATGCTGTTGACATAGCCACCGGACATATTAAAGCCGATGACTTTGCCACCATTTCTTCCAGCGAGTGGATCATGATGTGTCAGTGGAGTGCCGTCGCCACTTTTCCCTTGCGGTTGACCGTATTGCCAACCGGTCGCTCCACCCTCGAGCGTCCACGCTGGATCCGCGGTCATGTCGGCGGTATAAGCAACCTTGACGGGCGTCTTCAATCCCGGGATCGAGAATTTTCCATT
>CAZFLF010000903.1:0-3604 GCA_964519825.1 uncultured Pirellulaceae bacterium
GATCGGCTCGGTGCTGCTACTGTGGCTGCAGTCAGGCGGGGGCGCCGAGGAGCAAAGCTGCAACAAGCTCCTTCGGCGGGCAGTTCCAGACCTGATCAGAGACGCGCATCCTCACCGAGCTCGAGGGTGCGCGTTTTGCTTCCCGCGAGCGTGACCGCCGGCGGGCGGCGGCATCACACGCGAATCCCCGCGCATTTCGCCACTCGCGCCCTAATCATGGTTTAGCCGGCTTCGTTGGCGCGGCGGCCTCAAAGAATCCGGGGTTGTGCACTTGTCTCAAGGGAGGCGCTAGAATGTAGCGCGTCTCTCCCCGGGACAGGTACCCGCGTATGCCACGCTTCGTTCCTCCCGTGGTGCGCCGCGCCTACGCTCGCGTCGAACCTGTCATCGAAAAGTGGGGCAGGTTCGAGGACGCCCGCTCCTTCGTCAAGTTCATCTGGGACTTGCGCGAGGTTCTCTTCGTGGGCGGCGCTCTAATGCTCGGAGTCTTTGGCTTTCTCGGCGCGTTGATCGCTGTCTTCTTTGGTTGGTTGAGCGACAACCTCCTCGCCGCCGTGCTCGTTACCTGCACGGCGCTGATTCTCGGTGCGGGCCGAGGCTACGAGTCGGCAGGCACGCGTGTAGAGAAGCGGCTCAGCCGCATCTGGGACGACGACCTGCAAGCACTGACGGAGCTGATCGACGAGTTTGATGCCAAGAGAGAAACGGACGCTCTCCGCCTGGAAAAGGAGCGGAAGCAACTCGATGCGATGAGAGAGGATCTAACCGCCCTCCGGGCTCACGTTGATGCCCGCCTCGCGGAAATGTACCGAATGCAAGATGAGCAATCGCGTGGTGCCTAGAACACTCAATCGCGATCTTGTTCCAACCGTGAGCACACGATCAGCGTCGCAGCCCGTACACCTGATCATGAGTGCAGTTCGATCGGAAGTAGATCGTTTCCGGTCCGACAAACTCGAAGGTCAGGCGTACCGACAGACTGCCGCGAACCGACCAGATGCCGTCACGCTCGTCTATCTGCTCAAGTCGGAGGCTCGGATGATTCGCGTCCGCCTCCACGCGTTCAAGCACCCTCTCGACACTTCGGCGCTGTCGAGCGGACTTTCGCGTGTACCTCCTGTCGAACTCAGGAGCGTAGCCAGCGATTCGGAGTGGGCGAACCGGACGGACAAGCTGAACCATCGCGCGGGAGTGCTAGCGACGGGCGGCGGAACGGCGGAGCGTGCGAATCATCTGTGCGGCACCAGTTACCGGGCGTACTTCACCAAGCAACAGTTCAACCGTTGCGCGCTGCTCACTCGCCTGCCAGTCGGGAGTCCAGAAGAACGCCTGAGAGCCATACTTGCGCGACGGTCGTGCGTATCCGGCAGTCGCAAGAGCGTGCCGATCCGGTGCCATCCTAGTGGCCAAAACGGACGAGGCATTAACGGAAAAACTCTCGGTCGTCATTGGGAACTCCGCTGCTGCTCTTCATCATACATTCGGACTGAATCGGTCAGGAGAGTCACCATAGCCCGCATGTGCTCCGGGCTGAGAGCAATGCGTTTGACGACTTTAACGGGGACGAAGCTTATGGCTTCGAGCGCCGCCATTTGTTCATCAGGCGTGCCGATTATCGGCGGGGGAGTGGCTTGGCCAAAGCTCAGGAAAAACTGGTTCTCATGCCGCTGAGCCATGATTTGGTTCACAAAAGTGATTTCGTGGTCGTCGACACCCACCCAAACGAGTGGAAGCGCCCGAACGGTTGGGCGGCGGGAGGTCGCCCGTTGACCAGTTCTCCGAGTGGTAGCCATAGAAGCCGCCCTGAGTGCCGAGGGAGGTTAGCACGGCCCGATCGAACGCGCCTATTTCGGGGAGTGCCTACGGGGCGGCGATGAGTTCCTTGTATTCCAGCGACTCGGACGACATCAGCGCCTTGAGCGTGTCGCGGAAGAGATACGGGTTCTCACGGTTGTTGAAGCGAAACTCAAGTTCGCGGACGTACGCGTCTAGGTGCTTCTCGGAGAGCTGATGGTACGAGCCGATGATGGAGCGCTTGAGCAGCGACCATACGGACTCGATGCCGTTGGTGTGCACGTCGCCGCGTACCCACTCGTCAACGGAGTGAGTGACGAACGCCTGGATCGTGTCCTCGTCAGCGAGCACGCCCTTGTATGGCGCCCACTCGTCGGTGTAGAGCGCCGAAGCATCATCCGCGACGTGCTCTTCGAGGAACGACTTGATCGTGACGCGCCCGCGATTCGGAGCGACGCGCAAACGGACTGGGCCGGAACGCTCAAGCACGCCCAACACGACCGCCTTGCGAATGTCGGAGCGGCGCCCGCGCTTGTGGCGTCCCTGCTCGTCAACGATGGGGTTCTTGTAGCGCGGCTTCCCGCCGACAAACGTTTCGTCCGCTTCAAGGATGCCGGTCAGTTGCTCTGTGTAGACAAGGCCCATCGCGAACCGGATGCGATGCGTGAGGAACCATGCCGAGCGGTAGGAGCCGAGTCCGAGCATCCGCTTGAGTTGGTTGCTGCTGACGCCCTTGCAGGACTCGCACATCATGAACGTAGCGAGGAACCACTTATAGAGCGGAATCTTGCTGTCTTGCAGCACCGTCCCGACCGTGACGGACTGCTGATAGAGGCAGTCATGGCAGACGTAGGTAGGGCGATCCTTGACCTCGACGACGTTCAGGGAACCGCACTTGAGACAAGCGACACCGTTGGGCCAGCGAATCTCTTCGAGCGCCTTGCGACACTGTTCGTCGGAGTGGAACCGCTCGATGAGCACTGGGAGATTGACGTTTCGGAGTGGCACTTAGGAGGTCTCCTTGCCGCGTAAGAAGAAGACCGCGAACGAGATGACTGACGCTGAATTGCTCCGGCGAGTCTTCCCTGAGCGGGTCGCCAAGGCCATCGAGGAAGAGGTTTCAGACCCCTCCAGAACTCCCGATTCCCCTGACAGGGACAAGGATAAGTGACGGGCCATCTTGAGTCAAGTGCACAATCCAGAAAGAATCTTTGTCAAACCCCCCTACCCGTTCAGGTCTCAGGCGATCGTCGTCGCGTGACGACGTTAGGACTCGCCTCGGTAGTCCGCGATCACTTCGTCGACGACCTGCCGTGCGCTCTGCCGCCATCCGAACCGTGTTGCAGAGCCCTCGGCCCGGCCCGGCGTCGACAGGTCGGCCACGAGTTCGATCAGCGCCTTCCACAATGCCCAGCCGCGACCCCGCGCCCAGGTGACTTCGTCGACCGACAGCTGCGATTTGAAGAGAGCGCGGCTTTCGCCAGCGAAGAAGGTCCAGGCGATCGTCGTGTCACAAGCGGGATCGCCCACGGCTGAGCAACCGAAGTCAATCACCGCACTCAGCGCACCATCTCGGACAAGGAGGTTCGCGCCGGTGATGTCGCCGTGGACCCAGACCGGCGGCTGCGCCGATCCGGCGGCGATGGCTGCCTCCCAGACCTCGGAGGCGCCGGCGACGTCGATCTGATGGCCGAGCCGCTCGAGGGCGTCACGTGTCTGGGCGTCCCAGACCCCGACTGCGCTACCGCGCGAGTGCGAGTGCGCCCCGGCGGCCGGGCCACTCGAGGGGTCGCAGCGATAGAGCGCATTG
>CAZFLF010000904.1:0-3602 GCA_964519825.1 uncultured Pirellulaceae bacterium
CTGTTTGGCATGTTCTAAATGCTGCTGCGCAGTCTTCAAACCCTCTTCGATAACTGGTTGTAGTTCAGGAGAGGCGTGATTGTTGAAGACGGTGAGAGTATCGACCATGTGCATATGAGCTCCGATTTGCATACCGATGTAGCACTTGTCGAATTCCTTTCCCTGCTTTTCATTCAGCTCGCGCTGCGCGCTCGCTAAACATCGGTCGGCAATTTCCTGCTTGATCTGCATCAGTTCATTTCCACCTTCGGCCGTCCCGTGAACCGAGGTGGTGGTGCTGATTTCGCTACGACGGGCCTCCCCACGGGGGGTGTCCGTGCGTGCACCCGGCTGCGTCGCCGAGTCACTCTTCCGCTCAGCTTTCCGCTCGGCACGCGGAGTTGCATCACTTCGATCCGAAGGATCCGGTTTTACGTCGCGGCGATCCTTGGCATTGGATTTTACTTCGCGATCTTTGGCATCGGGATTTGCTTCACTACGATCCGTAGCATCAGGCTTCGCATCGCGGCGACCTGTTGCTTCTGTCTGACGCCTCTCCGTGCGAGTTGTGGTTTCGGTCGAGCGCGCGGCTGGCGCTTCTTGATCGAACCGGTCTAGCTTTGCCAGAAAACCGGTATGGTCCTTCACCATTTCTTGAGCGAAGGCCTTCACTTCCGGGTCGGTGGCTTTTTGCACTGCGAGTTGGGCGATGGCGACTTCACTCTTGTTGTCCGATCGCAGGCACGACACGAAGAATTTATCGAGCTGGCCTGCATTTTTGCCTTCCGTTCGGATGCGCTGTTCACGTGCCACCGGCTTGCCAGGCTCACCGGCTTCCTGTGCCAGCAAAACGGCTACTGGCATCAGGGAAAGTCCAGATACAAACAGACTGCGAAAACTAAACATCAAATCACTCCTTGAAATAGAGGGTAAACATCGCCGCCCCGAAGACGCGGGTCCGGTACTGTGCAGATACAAAAAAAGGTCGGGAATCCAGCACCCCAGCCGTCGAATCACTAGGTGACCGACAAATGGGAGCGTTCATTCTCGTTCTTTGTAAATTCGTTGGTCCGCAGACCGCAGAAAGTTTCTGATCGAGAAAGTTGAATTCCCGGACCGGACGTTGGGCGTTCGCAGATAATGTGCCAACATCACACTTACCGTCGATGTTGCGACTAACTGTGAGTTTCACCAGACCGAGCCGCTTGGGCGGTCACAAAAGCATGGCGAGTTGGATCGCGCAACGACCATTGTGATCGAACCGCGACCAAACTTCGAAGTGGGTCGGGACGTCGTCTATCGCAGGACGGACGGTGGGCGTACTGTGTCGGGTCGGCCCGATGTGGCAGACGGAAATGATTTCATCTTCGCGGGAATTTCATCAATCCCTGGAAGTTAGACCTCCAGCAACATTCGCGCTGGTTGCTCAATCGCCTCTTTCACCCGACGCAGCCAGGAGATTGCTTCGCGCCCGTCAATGATGCGATGATCGTAGGTGAGCGCCACATACATCATCGGGCGAATGATGATTTGCCCCTCGCGAGCGACCGGGCGGTCCTGAATTGCATGCATGCCAAGCACGCCACTCTGTGGAGGATTCACGATGGGGGTTGAAAGGAGAGAACCGAAGATGCCACCATTGCTAATCGTGAACGTACCGCCGGAGAGTTCGCCCGGCACAAGTTTTCTCGAATTCGCCCGCGCGGCAAAGTCGGCGATCGCCCGTTCAATTTCAGCAAAGCTGAGGCGCTCGGCGTGTCGCAGAACGGGGACCACTAAGCCGTGCTCGCTCCCGATTGCGATGCCAATATCGTAACGGCGTCGATAAACGATGTCGGTGCCGCGAATCTCTGCGTTGAGTTCGGGGACTTCCTGAAGCGCGTCGACCACCGCTTTAACGAAAAACGACATCAGTCCAAGCTTGATGCCATAGCGTTCGCGGAACGTTTCGCCCCAGTCTTTGCGCAGCGTCAAGACCGCAGTCATGTCGATTTCATTGTAGGTGGTAAGGAGCGCTGCCTGGTTCTGCGCCTGGACGAGTCGCTCCGCGATTCGCCGGCGGATCATCGTCATCGGAACGACTTCGTCCTGCTGATCGTCGCCAACCTGTTGAACGCCGACCCGACGAATGTCTAAGTCTTTGGCAGGGGACTTGGACGGAGTTGGTTCAGTAGCTTCGGCTGGCTGCACCGCAGGGGATTCCGTTTTTTGGCCGTCGCCGGTTGCCTTCTTTTGTCGTTCAACGTGTCGCAGCACGTCCTCGCGTCGCAGCTGTTTACCGGCCGCCTCGACCTCCTCGGCCGTCAGATCGTATTCGCGGAGAGCTCGCCGCGCGGACGGAGTCGGATACGCCGGCGATCGGGTTTTGTCCTCCTGTGGCTGACCATCCGGCGGCTGATGTGGTTGCGGGGTGGGTGTCTCCTTTTTTGCGACAGCCTCCCGGTCGACGGCGGCAGCTTTCTGCTCCGACTCTTTTGGATTGGATTGTTCTGGGCCCTGTTTTTCGTCGGCAGGCTGTTTCTCCGGTGGCCGTTGCTCAGCACGATCCGGCTCTGCCCCTGCTTCGTCGACATAGGCAATCGTTTCGCCGATAGCCGCAGCCTCCCCTTCCTGCTTGACGATTTTAAGAATTCCAGCAACAGGGGACGGAAGTTCCAACGACGCCTTATCGGTCTCCAACTCTACGACATTCTCATCCTCGTCGACATGATCTCCTTCGTGCTTGAGCCAATGGCCGATCTGGACTTCCTGGATCGACTCGCCGACATTGGGGATTCGTAATTCGGTAGTCATTTTGTTGCTCGGAATGCTCGTTCGATCAGATCTTTTTGCTCTTGCCGATGGGCGGCGGTTGAGCCGGTGGCGGGACTGGCCGATTCGGGCCGAGTGACCGCCGCGAATGGAAGCTGGCCGAACAGTAACTGTCCGTAATGTCGCTTCCAATAGAACCAGGCGCCCAGATTCTCCGGCTCCTCTTGAACCCAAAAGACCGGGATGTCTTGCGCGTAGTCGGATAAAGCCGCTCGGAGTTGTTGCTCCGGTAGCGGATAGAATTGTTCGACTCGGACAATTGCCACGTCGTTGCGGTGATGTTCCTCGCGGTAGGCCAGCAGTTCATAAAAGACCTTGCCGCTGCACAGCAGGATGCTGCGGATCGCGGACGACGCTTGATCCGCAATCACCCTTCGGAATCTACCGGTCGTGAACTCGGCGAGCGGCGAGACAAATCGCTGGTGCCTTAGCAGACTCTTCGGAGTCAACACAATGAGAGGCTTTCGCCAACGGCGTTTCACCTGCCGGCGCAACACGTGAAAGTATTGAGCGGGCGTGCTGGGATAAACGATTTGCAGATTGTGCTCGGCAGCAAGGCCCAACCACCGTTCCAACTGCGCACTGGAGTGTTCGGGCCCTTGCCCTTCGAATCCGTGCGGCAACAGAAACACCAGTCCGCTCAGCCGCCGCCATTTATCCTCCGCGCTGGCAACGAACTGATCAATGATCACTTGACCGCCGTTAACAAAGTCGCCGTATTGCGCTTCCCAAGCGACGAGTGCTTCGGGATAGTCGAGGCTGTATCCGTATTGAAATCCGATGTCGCCTGCCTCACACAGCGGACTGTTGAT
>CAZFLF010000905.1:0-3598 GCA_964519825.1 uncultured Pirellulaceae bacterium
CCAGGCGTATCTTGCTGCCTCCGAGGGCCGCGGAGGCTTTTGCAAAGTTTATGCTCTTGGTAGCCGGCAAAACGGCCACGAAATATCGATATCCGCCATTCGCTCTCAGCAAAACCGTCTTCGCGACTTCGCGGCCGGGAACATGCAGCGTCTGAGCAAGACGCTGGGCGTCATAGGCCGCAGGATGGGTCAGGGTTTCAAATATCACATTTTGTTTCGCGAGGAATTCGGCGACGTTCATGATCGATCTCCTTTCGCTTCGGAGAGATGGTCGTGCTCCCTAAGAAAGGTTTAGGGTTCGCCGACACATGGTCGTCATCTGCGACACGTCCCATCGTTCGGTCGTCCGTTTGTGTGTCTTCTGTGCTTTGTTAGAGCAACGACTGTTCCAAAGCTTCGGCAATCGCATTTATTTCCTGGTCGCGTGCAAGAAAAGAAGACGCAGGAACCACTCAAGTTGCAAACACTTGCAATTGACGAAGCTTAATCGCGATCACAAGTGTCAGTCGCCCAAGGAATTCGTGCGACGCATTCGCCAAATCGTGATTGGTGGTACGGAAAACGGACTGTGCGGGAATTTATTGCGCAAGCCGTACGAATTTTTGGTAACGACGACGCTTCGTCGGCGTGTCAGCGGGCATTGTGCCCATTACCGCGCGATTTTCTCTCACGCGCGCGCGGATGTGCACACCAGCCGTTTGTCCAAGCATCGAGCGATACTCGCCTGGGTTCGGCTTCTGTTCGACGAATGCCATGACAACCTGCTCGATCGAAATAGCGGATTGGTCGAACGATTTGCACCGCTAGGTTCTTCGCGCTGGAGAGTCCGGAGAACAGTCTCAGCCAACAATTGACTTCGCGATGAGAAAGTACACCAGGATCGAGATCAGATCCTGAATGACTGTGCCTAGGGGGCCGCTACCGAACGCGGGATCACGACCCAACCGACGAAAGAACCAGGGCATGGCCATGGCAACTAGAGTCGCCGTCGAACAAGCGGCGAAAAGGGACAAGGCAACCGACAGGCAAACTCGCGTCTGCCCCCAGCGGAGAATAGAAAGCGGAAGAAATATCAGCGAAAGTGCTGCGCCAATCACGATTCCCGTCAGGATTTCCCGGGCCACCATGCGTCTCAACGGAATGCCGATGGAAAGCCCGCGGATCACCAAAGTTTCCGTTTGAGTGCCCACCGCATCCGCGAGATAAACGATCCCCGGAATGAAAAAGGCGAGCGTCACGTTGCTGGCAAGCTGCGATTCAAACGCTCCCACAAGATCGACTGAGACAATTGCACCGGCCAGACCAATCAACAGCCACGGTAACCGATGCCACAAGCGACGGAATAACGATTCTTCGCTGGCAGTTCTGGCTTCATGGGTCCCGCGTAAGAAGCCCCCAAGGTATGCCATATCCTGATCGTGGGCTGTGAGGAGAACCCGCAGAAGTCGCTGTGGCCGAATCAGCCCTTGAAAACGTCCATGCTCATCAACAACGGCTAAGCTCGACTCACCATGCTTGACTGCCTTCCAGGCAGCGATCTCCTGATCCACTCCGGAAAGCACCACCGGGGGATTGGCGTCCATCAAATCGGCGGCCAAGGTACCCGCGGGAGCTGGCAACAGGTCCTCGATGTTGATCAGGCCCAACAGTTTTTTGCCATCACAAACCGCGATTTCGCTGACGGTATCGAAATGTACTTTTTCAAGTTGCTTACGAATTTCTCCGACGCTGGTTTGCGGAGAAGCAATGGGCACGTGTCTACACACATGATGTTGAGATGATTCAAAAACCAGCTTCTCAACCGTTGGATCTGTTTCTGTCATGGTTTATCGTGGCAGACTGATGAGGAATTCAGCTCCGTGAACTCCGTCATTTCCAATAGCCACCTCTCCTCCGTGAGCCTCGACGATTCGCTTGACAATGGCCATTCCCAGGCCGGTCCCCTTCGCGTTGGTTGTGAAGAAGGGCTCGAATACTCTCGCTTTCTGTTCCGGGGTGAGGCCGGGGCCATTGTCCCGGACGGCGATCCGAATGGCTGGACGACCTCGAAGAGTGGTATTTGAGCAAACAACCTCAACTTGCACCGGGTCTGGGCACGCGGCAATCGAATTCTCAAAGAGATTGCGGAACACTTGATTCAGGCGGAAATAGTCCGCCTCACACGTCAGGTCCACACCGTTGGTCTGTTCCACGAGAGAAATGGACTTTTTGTATTGCGCCGCGCTGCCTTGCAAATTCTTCCACACCTCCCGCCAGATCGAGCCAATGCTTCCGAGCGTGCGTTCCAGGCGAATGGGCGCAGCGAAGTTGCGAACGTGCTCGTGGAGGCGATGCAGATCGTCATACGCCTTTTGCAAACCATCGGTTAGTTCGAGTGCCTCGGGTTGGTCTTGCACCCGCGTAATCAGTAGCTCCAAGATGGCCTGGCCGCGTCCCAGAATGTTGCCGCTTTCATGGGTGAGAACCGCCGCCATTTGGCCGATGGCCGCCAGCCGTTCCGCCTGTAATGCTCGCTCTTCCATCGCCTGGATCTTTGCGACGCGCGCGATGGCAGCCCGCAACAGGTCGGGATTGATCGGTTTGAGAAGATAGTCCGTCACCCCATGGCGCAACGCCGTAATCGTTCCATCGAGGTCGGCATAACCGGTGATCACAATGACCGCGGCATGCGGAGCGACCGCTTGAATCTGCGGCAAAAGAGAGTCAGCGATTCCATCGGGGAGTTTCCAGTCGAGAAGAATAACGGAGAATTCAGACCAGCTCCGACCCTCCAGGGCCTCCTTGATCGTGCCGGCGCCAGTCACCTCGTGACCATCCAGTCCGAGGATGTCGCGCAGGTTCGATTGGGCATCCGCGTCGTCTTCGATGATCAGGATTTTGAGGGACATATCATTTCGTGGCTGCGGGAGAAATCTTTGTCGTTCGGCCGACTAATACCAAAGGTTGGTGCAGGGCTTCATCAACAAGAGAGAGTAGGTGCGCTAAATCGACTGGCTTGGGAACGAGTCGCCATACTCCCGCACCGAGACTCTCCTCCGCCCGCGGATGATTAGGATAAGCGGTGGCGAGCACGGCTACCGTTTCTGGCCGCAGCCGCTTGATTTCGTGGTAGAGCGCAAGTCCGTCCATCCCGGGCATCATCAAGTCCAGCAGGGCAACGTCGTAGCGGGCGGTACGCACCTTCTCCAGGGCAATTAAACCATCGTGGGCGATATCGACCCGGTAACCCAGATCGGAGAAGATGTCGAAGAGATTTCGGCAAGTGTCCACCTCGTCATCCACGATCAAGACGGACGGACGGTCGCAGTTCATGGCGTGCCGCATTTTTCCCTAATGAGTGCTGAGCAATCGCAAAGTGAACGTGGTACCGCGGCCAAGCTCGCTCTCGACCCGTACCGTTCCCTGGTGCTTGTCCAAGATTGCCTTGGAGAGGGCCAGACCTAATCCAATACCACGGGCTTTGGTTGAGTAGAGCGGCTCCATAATGCGGCTCAGATTCTCGGGTGCAATTCCAACCCCAGAATCGCTGAAAGAGATCTCTACCGCACCGTCAACCGGGCGAGCCCCAATGGCGAGGCGGCCTCCATTGGGCATGGCG
>CAZFLF010000906.1:0-3596 GCA_964519825.1 uncultured Pirellulaceae bacterium
ACACCGCCACCGCTGCCGATATCAAGCACTTCCTCGTTGGGTCGCAACAACGCCGCCAATTCGAGACTGTCGCGCAAATCTCGTGCGACGAACTTCTCATAATCCGTGTGCCGCGTGAGATTTAGTTTGGCGTTCCAATCCCACAACTCGCGGCAGTAACGATCCACGAGCGCGATCTGCTCGGCGGGCAGAGACAATTGGTGGCGGTCGAGCGTTTGCAGCAGGCTGTCGGTCATACGACGTGAGGATAATCCAATGTCAGCCTTTGACACAGGTGGTTTGGATACGGATCTCGTGCTCGTTCAGAACTCCAAGAACTCGACTTGTCGCTGCGGAAGTTCGATCAGCGCTACCGAATGCGGAGTTGCACGATACACAGCGCCCGGGTTAAGGAGGAGCGTTTTGCCGATATACCGAGATTCGCGGCGGTGAGTGTGGCCGAAACATACCAGGTCCCAGGTTCCGGCATTGATCGTCGCCTCCCACCGGCGGCCATCGTCGCCATGCAAAAACGCGATGCTTGTACCGGCGAGTTCCAGGCTGCCGAAGCGGTCATGGCAGGTGTGCCCCGCGTCCTGGATTGACGAGCGCAATTCGTTTTCGTCTTGATCGACATTGCCGAAAATGAAATGCGACGGGAGTGAAAACAACCCCGGAATCGCCGGCGAACCAATGTCGCCGCAATGGATGAGCTGATCGACACCTCGTGCCTCGAGCAGCCGCAATCCATCCAACGTGTTGCGGAAATGTCCATGGGTGTCGCTGATCAATCCGAGCAACATCTGGCGGTCCTCTCATCGACAGCAGAGATAGGCCAACTGTAAACTGTGCCGCTCGCCGATGGGAGTCCAGGACTGCCCACTGTGATTTGGCGGAGCTGAGTCGTCGCGACCTGTTCGCGGCCGAGTACCCGCGCCCGACGGCACCGAGTGTGCGTTAGGCCCACACTTTGTTGTTTCCACACTTTGGAGCGTCCTACGACGATCGCGATGTCCCAGCCGCAATTGACTGTTGTGCTCGTAGCGGTGGGATTGGCGCTGGCGGGATTCGGACTTGTCTGGTGGCGTCATCGCAATTTCACACCGTGGCAAATAGTCCTGTGGTATTCGTCGAAATTCGTAGTGCGCTTTCTGTGGCGAGCGAAGCAACCAGCCAAATTGCCGCTCGTTCGGGGGCAGGGAGCGGTGATCATCTGCAATCATCGCAGCAGCGTCGATCCGTTTTTCATCCAATCCCTGGCGGAGTGGCCGCTGCATTTCATGGTCGCTCGCGAGTATTGCGAGCACTGGGGGCTCGGTTTTCTACTGCGGTCGTGTGAGGTGATTCCGACGCGAAGAGGCGGCATCGACACCGCCGCAACGCGGACAGCACTGCGTTTCGCAGCAGCCGGCGAAGTGGTTGGCATGTTGCCGGAGGGGCGGATCAACACCACCGACGAGTTCATGCTGCCGGTCCGTCCCGGGGCGGTCATGGTGGCGCTCAAGTCGCGAGTGCCGATCCTCCCCTGTTATCTCGAAGGAGTACCCTACGGCGGCACGCCGCTCAGCCCGTTCTTCATGTTCGCACGGGTCCGAGTCGTTTGCGGGGAGTTGATCGACCTATCAGAGTATTACGGCCGGGAGAGCGAAGAAGGCTTGCTGGGAGAATTGACACTGAAGGTCGTGTCCGAGCTGGCGCGGTTGGCCGGTCAGGATAATTTTCAACCCACACTCGCCGGACGAAAATGGAAGCCAGTCTGATGCTAGTTCGCGAAGCCAACTTCGACCTGCAGGGGACCCCACGGCGACTCGTAGGGAATGCCAATCAGACCGATCTTGGACGTGAAGCCAATACGGGTGTTTTTGCCGATGATCACCGTCGGAACCGAAAGGCTCAGATCGTAAGCCGATAGATAACATTTGGCCGCGCCGGCCACCATGTTAGTGATTTCCCCCACCGCATCGATCACCTCGTCGTTCACACACGGTGGTCGAACCCCCAGCATGGCTTCGGTGGCGTGCAACGCAACCTGCTCCTGCATGCTGATAATCACAGTGCCCGATTTGCGCCCCGATAGGCCGACGATGCCGTTGATTTCGTATTTCGGTACGAATCCGTTCGAACGAAGTTGCAATGTACCGCGCGTCAAGTGACAGCCGAGCATCGTCGCGAAGACATTCATTGTCGACGTGACAAAGGGATTAATGAATTCCGCGTTCATGGCTCGGTTCTTGCTCAAAGCAAACGTACCGAATGCTTTGGTTCTGCCCCTCAAGGGAGTGTGAGCGAGACCGTCGTTGCCGGTACGCTCTTGTCGGTCGGTTACAGCACCACATATTGACTGAGCTTTACTCGTAACGATTCCGCTTCGAACGGTTTGGTCAGGTAGTCGGTAACGCCAGCTTGGATGGCGTCTATTACTCTATCTCGCTCGGCCTCCGTGGTCACCATGATGACTGGAATCTCCGAACCCGTAGCGCGAATCTCTTTGACGACATCCAGCCCCGACATATTTGGCATGTTCCAATCGGTCAACACCAAATTGAAATTGCCGCCGGCAAACACTCCGATCGCTTCAACGCCATCGGACGCTTCCTCGATATCCGTAACGCCAACTGCGTTCAACGAACGAATGATGATCTTCCGCATAACGGAGGAATCATCAACGACCAGAACTCTCAGGCTCATGACAAGCATTCCCTCTTGCGTCGAGTAAGTTAAGGATGAGATGGGACACTGCAGAGACACGGAGAGCGCAGAGAAATCTTCGGAGTCTCCCTCTGCGCTCTTTGTGCCTCTGCAGTGCCACAACCTAATTGTCGTGCCGTTCCTGACTCGTCTCGCACAAGGCAAAACGAGCAAAGCCGACCGTGGGAGCAGGTGTCCAGGACGCCCCCTGCTGCCAAACTGTAGGCCATAATCCGACTTCGACGTAAAACACGCTTCCGGTTGTGCTAGCACCACTCGCTGGACATGATGGGCATTGTCCTCCGGATGGAAGGCCCAGGCTTCGCGTGCAAGCACGCGATGGGCTTTGCCGGTTGCCGCGACTGGGTCGACCCAAATCCCAGAATTGGTGAACCGCGGGCGGGATTCCCTTGGGTGATTGGGCTCATACAGCCGAATTACCGGAATACTCGTTAATGTCGTCGTAGTAGTTGTTTTTGACCGGCTGCGAATTGCGTCGTAGATTTTCGCAAAGATCGCCGTGCTTGCGGCTGGTCGGTGCGGCGGATATTGGGACACGTCACCGAACCCGCCAAGCGGCCGTCGGATTGAGGACGCCACTCGTGTTGCGCAGTTTGATTCTTGCCCTGATGTGTCTGACCGCCGGCGCTGCCGATGCGGTGGCTCAGCAATGGGCCACGAAGATGTTCAAGATAACGCAGCATGATTTTGGCTCGCTAGCTGCAGGGGCGAAGTCGGAGTTCGCGTTCGAATTTCAGAACATCTACGAAGAAGACCTGCACGTCGCCGGGGTACGGACGAGTTGCGGTTGTACGACGCCCCGAGTCACCAAGGATCATCTTAAGACCTGGGAAAAGTCGGAAGTCATTGCCAAGTTCAATACCCAGTCATTCCGCGGCCAGCGCGGGGCGACAATCACAGTGGTATTC
>CAZFLF010000907.1:0-3595 GCA_964519825.1 uncultured Pirellulaceae bacterium
AATAGTCCTTTCACTCACGGAAATTCAGCTATGAAGCTCCACGTCGCCTTGCTGCTGCCGCTGCTCGCCTGCTTCCACGCCGCTCAGGCGCAAAACCCAGCGACTGCGCCGTTCAAGCCGGAACCCATTTTGCCCGGCGGATTGGTGTTGTCGCTCTATCCGGCGAACTCGCCACATTTGAAGCGCGAGCGAATTCACGAGGTCGAACGCTATAACACGACTCTCAAAAACAAGTCGGATAAGACGCTGAACGTTATCAACATTCACAACCCGTCGATCGAAGTGCATTTGGCTGGCGACCAGCCAGCCAATACGGGCGCGGCAGTCATTGTCGCTCCGGGCGGTGGGCATCAGATCCTATGGGTGGGACCGGAAGGAGCCGACTTTGCGCCCTTCTTCAAGAAGCACGGCGTCTCAACCATCATTCTGCGCAATCGGCTGCGTATCGACGGCTACGATCCGAAGACCGATGCCGTGAACGATGCCTTTCAAGCCATCCGACTGGTGCGGTCACACGCGGCCGAATGGAAACTCGATCCCGCGAAAATTGGGATCATGGGCTTTTCAGCGGGGGCTGAGCTATCCGCGCCGACAGCGTTATTCTTTGAAGACTTCGAACGCGAAAATAGTGATCCGGCAGATGCTCTGGCGAAGGTTTCGGCGCGGCCCGATTTTGTCGGCGTGATCTACCCAGGCCCAACGCCCTTCACACGCGATCCGGCAACGCGAATTCCACCCAATGTTCCGCCCAGCTTCATCGCCTCCGCAGGGTCTGGCGACCGCGTACACGCTGTCTGGGCAAACGACTATTTCGCCGCCATGCTCAAAGCCGGAGTGCCCAATCTCGAAATGCATATCTACGGAAACGGCGGCCATGGCGGCGGGCTGACCGCTCGCGGAGGAATTCCGTTTGGTACCTGGACCGACCGCTACATCGATTGGTTCAAGGATCTCGGCTTCCTGGAGAAACCCGGCGCGCCCACCAAGGCTGCGGCAGATGTAGACGCATTCGCAAAGAAGTTTACGAAATGAGGCGGAGTCGGGTGAAGTCCTCGCCGAGTCGAAGTCGGATGCCTCCGCCAGTTTTCATTGCGGCTTTCAACGCCCATCTTTACAATCGCGCCCGCGAGCCGCCTGGCCGATCGAAACAGCACAAGCCCCTCGGCTCCGCGGTTGGTTCAACACGGTTTCTGATCCGGCCTGACCACACCCAACCCAAACCCGGCGTGTCTCCAGGTCCGGAAATTTCCGCAGGGAAGGAGCGAATGCAAATGGTTAAGAAAACCGTAGCCAAGTTACTCGTCGAGACCCTGGTTCTCGCGGGCGTCAAGCGCGTCTACGGCGTCGCTGGCGATTCGCTCAACAGCATTACAGACGCCATTCGTGAACGGAGCGACATCGGCTGGTTCTCGGTGCGGCACGAAGAGACAGCGGCATTTGCGGCCGGAGCGGAGGCGCATTTGACCGGGAATTTGACTGTCTGTGCCGGAAGCTGCGGGCCCGGAAATCTACACCTGATTAATGGACTGTACGATGCGCACCGCAGTCGTGTGCCGGTCCTTGCCATTGCAGCCCAGATCCCAAGCCATGAAATCGGTAGCTCGTATTTCCAGGAGACACGTCCTGAGCTGCTGTTCCGCGAGTGCAGTCACTACTGCGAAACGGCATCGCACCCGGAACAGATGCCTCGCGTTCTGGAAATAGCGATGCGTACGGCAATCTCGCGGCGGGGAGTCTCAGTGATTGTCTTATCCGGCGACATCGCATCGCAGCAGGCAACCGTCACCGAGCCGCGTCTCAGGTTTGCTGAGCCGAGGCCGTGTGTTCGGCCGTCGGACGAAGAAATCGACCACCTGGCGGTAATGCTCAATAACGGACGAAAAATAACCATCCTCGGAGGTGCCGGCTGCGCGGGCGCCCACGCCGAACTGATCGACGTGGCAAGCAAGTTGAAGGCTCCGATTGTTCACGCCATGCGCGGCAAGGAGTACATCGAATACGACAATCCGTTCGACGTGGGAATGACCGGGCTTCTCGGCTTTAGTTCCGGCTACCACGCGATGATGAACGCCGACACCCTGCTGATGCTCGGCACGGATTTCCCCTACCAGCAGTTCTTCCCGGAAAAAGCCACGATTATCCAAGTCGATCTCCGCGGAGAGCAGCTTGGGCGGCGCACCAAAGTCGATTTGGGCTTGATCGGCGATGTGAAGTTGACCCTGGCACTGTTGTCTCCGAAGCTAACCGACAAGACCGATGACAAACATCTGCGCAACTCGCTTGAACATTACCAGAAAGCCCGCCAAGGGTTGGACGAATTGGCTACTGGCCAGCCTGGCCGGAAGCCAATTCATCCGCAGTATGTCGCCAGAATGATTGACCAAGTTGCCAGTCAAGATGCGATTTTTACCTGCGACGTCGGCACGCCAACGGTCTGGGCGGCGCGTTACCTGACCATGAACGGCAGACGGCGGCTGCTAGGGTCCTTTACCCATGGATCGATGGCCAGCGCGTTGCCGCAAGCGATCGGAGCGCAGGTAACCTTTCCCGATCGGCAGGTCGTAACACTCTCTGGCGACGGTGGGTTGGCGATGCTCCTGGGCGACCTGCTGACCCTGCGGCAACTGAATCTTCCCGTGAAGCTGGTCGTCTTCCGGAACGACTCCCTCGCGTTTGTGGAGCTTGAAATGAAGGCGGCCGGCTTTCTGGATTTTGGGACCGAGCTTCACAATCCGGATTTCGCCAAGATGGCGGAAGCGGCTGGCTTATTGGGCCTGACGGCTGAGACGCCGGAACAAGTGCGTCCAATGCTGGTGCAAGCCCTAGAGCATCAAGGACCAGCGTTGGTTGAGGTGTTGGTGAATCGCCAGGAATTGACTATGCCGCCGACCATTAGCGTGGACCAGGTTCGCGGTTTCTCCCTCTACATGATCAAGGCGGTGCTAAGCGGACGCGGCGATGAAGTAATCGACCTTGCAAAGACCAACTTATTTCGCTGATCTCGGTGGGGTGGCACGGGCGAACCCCCTCCGAATGTGTGCGGGCGTGCCCCTGCTCAAAATAGGGGATAACCAGACACCCAACTACTTGCCGGTATTTGGGGGAAATGGGCAGGCGGATTCTCACTTCCCGTCTTGCCCACACTGCCGCAGATTGTCGGGTGTCTGATTCTTTGCCTACGTAAAATCAACCGCGACTTTCCTAGTTGGACAGCGCCACTTTGCGTCTAGGCTAGCTTGTTTAAGTCGTTTTCAATCAATCGTTTAACGGCAAGCCGAAGGCGACGGTGCGGCTCGCAACACCGTCGCCTTCGGCTTGCCGTTAAACGACTTGCTCACATGAATTTACACGTGCTATCACGCCTTAAAGTGGCGCTGTCCAACTAGGACCAACCAAATCATCGACAGCAGGCCAGCTCAAAGGTAGTTTGACGAGTCGGGTTTCACGCCCGACCTTTTCCTGCAGCGGGTTTCCTCGGTGGATTCAATTCTTCGTTCCTCGGCGCAATCGGAACCGGCACTGCATCTCGTGCTTTAACCGGCTTGCCGCGCCTTTATCGGTGGCGGCAGGCTTGTGACACGGCGCTCCGCGCTTC
>CAZFLF010000908.1:0-3592 GCA_964519825.1 uncultured Pirellulaceae bacterium
CGAAACACTTCTTTTTGCTGGCGAAACGGAAAGGTCTGATAGCTGAGAATCCGTTTGCACACTTGACGGCGGGGGGAGAACGCAACGAATCCCGTCTTGAATTCATCACGCACGAGACCATCAACCAAGTACTGGACGCTACTGCGGACCTGGAATGGCGTCTAGTGATTGCTCTGGCGCGGTTCGGGGGATTGCGATGCCCCTCCGAGATCCTGGCGCTGAAATGGACGGACGTCGACTGGGAGCGTCAGCGGATCACGGTACGGAGTCCCAAGACCGAGAAGCAGGGCAAGCCGTTTCGGGTCATCCCGATTTTCCCGGAACTCAAACCGTTCATCGAAGCAGCGTTCCACGCTCCCACCCCAAATGTCGCCGTATACGTTGTCAGCAAGTACCGCGACACCAATGCGAATCTGCGGACCCGTCTACTACGAACGCTCACAAAGGCAAAGGTGAAACCTTGGGGCAGGCTGTTCCAAAATCTTCGCGCCAGTCGCGAGAGTGAACTGGCTGACCGGTTCCCGATTCAGGTTGTCACCGACTGGATCGGCAACACTCCGGACGTTGCGAAACGGCATTACCTCCAAACGCTCGATAGCCATTTCGACCGCGCCAATTCTGAGGCGACGCCAAAAGCGCCGCCATTCTCCCCGCAAGCTACCAATTCTGGACCGCAAGTCGCGGTCGCCAGCGACTCAAATGCGGTTGGTTGCGGCGGGCCGGCGCTAGTTGCGACATACCCCCCATCAGAGGAATACGCCCGGAGGGACTCGAACCCCCGACCGTCGGATTAGAAATCCGATGCTCTATCCACCTGAGCTACGGGCGCTTGTTGGATTGTTACCGATGTTTTGCTGTTTGATTCGACGCCTTCCGCTAAAGATAAAACCACGCTTCAACCGCTTCTACAGCTTTTTCATCGTTAATGCAAAGTGACTTCAGAAAAACGCCCGTGCTGCTGGGGACAACACGGGCTGTGCTTCGCGACTGATCCTGTGGCTGACGTGTCCAGACGAAAGGAGATTCTACCAAGCGCCAAGCGGGCGCGAAATCCGCCGCGCCCGCGCCTCTGCACTGCGGGACTGGCCAGGGCGCTGGCCTGCACCGGACAACACTGGAGCCATCGCGGCCTGCCGGTTTGCTTGCTCGATTGAATCGCGCTGAGGTAGGCTAGCGCCCAATGGCGCATACTTTGAGCGGAATGGCGCTAGCCACCGGTGTCGCGGGGTCGATCTCCTATGCAAAAAACCGGCGGCTAGCGCCGTTCCGCTCACTTGTCCGGTAACAAAGTAAGTGCCATTGGCTAGCGCGGCAGCTCACTTTGGTTGCTCATGCGGCGTGGGAGTTAGGCAATGAAGGCTTCCGATACCAGGCAGGATTACCACTATATTCACGGCACCGCTCCGGATGAGCAGGAGCGGCTATCCCGACTGAATGACCTCATCAACGACCGCTCCCTCCGGGAGATGAACTTGGCGGCCGGGGAGAGAGCCATCGATATCGGCTCCGGACTCGGCCAACTGACCCGCGCCATGGCCCGACAGGTAGGGGCGGGAGGAGCCAATGATCGGTGTGGAGCGCAGCACGGCTCAGCTGGCGGAAGCGCGACGGTTGGCCGAACGCGACGGTGAAGAGGGCCTGGTTGATTTCCGACTAGGGGAAGCGATGCACCTGCCGCTGCGCGATCAGGAGTGGGGCACTTTCGACGTCGCCCACGCCCGGTTCATCCTGGAGCATGTGCCAGACCCAGTGGCCGTCGTTCGCGCGATGGTCCACGCGGTACGCCCGGAGGTCGGATCATCCTGGAAGACGATGGCCACGACACCATGCGGCTGTGGCCAGAGCCTCCCGGATTCGGACGGCTCTGGCTCGATTACTTGCGCACCTACGACCGCGTGGGAAATGACCCGCTCGTCGGTCATCGCCTGGTCTCTGTTCTTGTGCAAGCCGGCGCGATTCCCCGGCGGAACACTTGGCTTTTCTTCGGCGCTTGTGCGGGACAGCCTGAGCTGCTTGCCGCGTACGTAGATAACCTGGTCCACATCTTTGAAGGAGTTCGCGAGCCGATTCTCAGCCTCGGGGCATTCGATATTGAGTCCTTTGAGGAGTGTCTCCTGGCGATCCGGGCTTGGGGCAAACGCCCCGACGCTGCATTTTGGTATGCCATCTCGTGGGCCGAAGGAGTGCGACGAGAGAGAGCGTAGCGGCGCCGATCCGAACGCGGCATCTGAGCGGGGACAACCATCGCTGCTGCCAGAATACATCTGCGAGGGAAGTCACTGTTCTGGCTGATTGGGGCATTAACCGAAGGTTGCGTGTTTGGCGGGTTTGAGCTTCGTCACGGCGGAGCGTGACGGCTACGGCGTGACGGCTACGGTGGTTGCTTGGGATTGAAGACGACCTGGCAGACGTATGCCGCCAGCAATCCGACGAGGACAGCTACTACGGACTGGCCGGCAATCCGTCCATGAATATTCTCAATTCCAACCTTAGTGACCAAGGTGGCGCGGGTACCATCCGTCCAGGCAACGAGAATGCGCCCGTCCGCTCGGACTTCTTTTACGGTGGCTGGATAAAAACCAGCGTTCTGCCACTGAGCCGATACCACGTCGCCGACTTTCGCATTCGACTGTATCAGTTGAAATAAGCGATCCGTAATGTCCGCGGGACCTACCGATGGATACGCTGACTGAACTGGACTGACTCTGTAAAGCGTTCCGGGCCAGTAGGACCGGTAAGGCTCGCTCGGGAACGCCGTCAAACCATATCCGAATCCAAAGACAACAAATCCCAACCAGAAAACTCGGGCGCTGCCTGTTCGACTTATCGCACCGACAATCGCAGCGCACTGAACCATCAGAAACATTGAGTAGCACAGCGACGCCAGCCACTCAGAATTCCACATTACAACCGCCAGCGTGAGCCCTAGGAGCACCATCACCAAGAGCAGTGATCGCAGCGAAAAACGGATACTTTGCGACATTTCACGATCCGCCAAAATCTTAGATTCGGACCTGCTGCTTGTAATGGGTTGCCCTGTCGGGCATATGACGATATCACCCACTTTTGACACCGGGCGACAACGGGCACAAAATCACCGGTAAGATCTGGCACTCGTCATCGGAACGAGGGAGATTCGGCGTAGTGTGTGTTCAGCCGCAATTGGTTAAGGAGCTACGTTCATGAATTCCAAACAACCGTCAACACGTTACAACGAATTGACGGCCGAGGAAGCTCGCGTCATCGTCGGCAAAGGGACAGAACGGCCTTTCGTCGGCGAGTATACCGATTCAAAAGATGCGGGCACGTTCATTTGCCGCCGGTGCAACGCGCCGCTTTACCGATCCGAAGACAAGTTTGAAAGCCATTGCGGCTGGCCCAGCTTTGATGACGAGATCCCAGGCGCGGTCGATCACCATACAGACGCCGACGGCCATCGGACCGAAATTGTCTGCCATAATTGTGGCGGGCACTTGGGCCACGTTTTTGGCGGTGAAGGAATGACCGCCAAAAACACTCGACACTGCGTCAATTCGATTTCGATGAAGTTCATCGCCAGCGCCCAACCACCTCCACCCGTCATCGAGCCCAA
>CAZFLF010000909.1:0-3591 GCA_964519825.1 uncultured Pirellulaceae bacterium
ACAATCGCAGGAACCAAGTTAAGCGGTAAAACCTGCAGGCCGCTACCGAGGCATCGATCACAAAGTGCCAGAGGGCTATCAAGGCAAGTCCAGCGCGACACGGAACCCGATAGCGTAGTACCAATCGCCGGGCGCGACGCTCATCCGGCTCTCGGCGCGGAGTGGAAGGTGAGTCAGTATGGAGTTCGCCATTAGGTGTTTAATGGATTGACCCATTCACAACAGATCCTCGGGCTCGGCAGTTAAAGCATCATCGTCTGTCTCGGCCGGCGCGACGTGCACTCGAAGTTCCAAGTTGTGCCCAAACTCCCGCCAGCCGATTTCGAAGACGGATCGGAGTTGGCTGAAGTGAAAGTGCTCAAGTGAGACGCCTCTCGCCAACGACGTGAAATCGAGCTCAGCCAGCTCGTAAAGCAACCCTTGGGTGCGTTCGTGACCGTTGCCCTCGTGCTCACGTGGATCTTTAACACTGACTGGCCAGACTTCCAAGACATGAGACTCGGAATCCGAGTCATAAAAAAAAAAACTCGTACAGGCAACCGTGGATCGGCCAGCATCCGACTATGGGATCGAAAATGGATTCCAAAACGCTTTCGAGTCGGGCTTTTAGGTCGGCTTCGTTGATCATAGTGGTCACGGAGTTAATTGAGTATCCGGGGTGGTTGAGTAACTTAGCCGACAGAGCGATTTGCTCCGAACAGTTGGTCAATACACTGAGCTGACCTTGGGACCCAAGAGGGCGTCTGAAGTCGGCTGGACCGTGCCGTCTGGCGACAACGAGCCCAGGCGTAGCTGCGACGGTCGTCCCGACAGTGCAGCCGTGTGTTCAATTGTTCGCTGTTCGAGGTTGCTTCACGCGGCGGCGTGAAGATAATAACGCCAGCGATTCACGGGTATTTCGCCAGGGGTCAAGTTGCCCGGAGTTCGCCCACGATTCAAACCAGCCTATGAAGCTCTTTTCAACATCTGCCATTCTGTTGGGTTCCGTTGGGTGGCTGGCAATCGCTTCGAGTGTCGCATTCGCCCAACCCCCTGTCGCCGTTCAGGTGGTGGAAGGTGGTGCCGCTGTTCCGCCACCGTCGGGAAACCAGCCTGTCGTCGTTGGTCCAGACGGCAAACCGGTCACCCCGGGCCAGCCACCCCGACCCGGCCAGCCGACCTCACCCGGCCCCTCCGCGACGGAGCCGGGAAAAAAGCCCGGGGAGCCGGCGAGCGAAGCCAACAAGGCGGTGACTCGTCCCGATAAGCCTTCTCTGCCGCCCGATCCGCGGGAGCTGAAAACCAAACCCGATCCGAATGGCAAGATCCGATTCAACTTTCACGGCCAGCCGTGGGCGGATGTCTTGGAGTGGTTGGCGATCGTTTCCGCGATGAGTCTCGATTGGCAGGAGTTACCAGGCGACTATTTGAACCTGGTAACGCAGCGGGATTACACCGTGCCGGAAGCGCGGGATCTGATCAACCGCCATCTTCTGGCTCGCGGATTCACGTTGCTCGAACATGGTGAAGTTTTATCGGTGGTCAAGATCGAGAAGCTCAATCCCGGTTTGGTTCCGCGGGTCGAGCCGGAGGAATTGGCCCAGCGGCTGCCCCATGAATACGTCAAGGTTTCCTTTCCACTGGATTGGATCATGTCGGAGAAAGCGGTCGATGAACTGAAACCGATGCTCAGTCCGAACGCCAAGATCACACCTCTGAAGAATACCAATCGTGTCGAAGCGATGGATGCCGCGATTAACTTGCGAGAGGTCTATGCGTTGATCAAACGGGAACAATCGGACGAACCCCAACAGCGACTGGTTAAGGAATTCCCGTTGCGGTACACGCGCGTGACCGAGGTGATCGAGCAACTGAAGTCGCTATTGGGTATCGAGTCCAAGTCGGCGAGCGCCGGGCCGACGTCGCCTCAGCAAATGGCGGCGATGCAGCAGCAACAGCAAATGATGATGCAGCAGATGCAGCGTCAGGGAGGGCAGCCGGCACCGCAGCAAAAGAAAGACGAAGACATCCATTTGGTGGCGAACATGCGCCGGAATTGCGTGCTGGCGCACGCTCCACCGGACAAAATGGAGATTATTTCTCAGGCCATCAAAGCAATCGACGTCGAATCGGATAACACGCAATCGCTGCTGACGAACATCAACCGCATGCAAATCTATCGTCTGCACGGCGTCGACCCCGCAACGCTCGTCAAGACGTTGCTGGAGATTGGACAGCTCGACCCGGCAACTCGTTTGGAGGTCGACTCGAAGAGTAAAGCGATCATCGCCTATGCCTCGCTAGCGGATCACCTCACCATTCGCCAAGTCGTCGAACGGCTGGACGGCAGCGGCCGCAAGTTCGAGGTGGTTCAACTGCGTCGACTGGAGGCGGATTATGTCGCCGGGACGATCGAGTTCATGATGGTTGGCCCACCCGAGCAGAAACAACAACAATCACGTTATTTTGACTATTATCCCTCCTACGGTCGCGGCGGGAATGAAAGCAAGGACGACGATAAGTTCCGCGTCGACGCCGATATCGAAAACAACCGGCTCCTGCTGTGGGCCAATGAGATCGAATTGGAGGAAGTGACGAACCTGCTGACCAAACTCGGTGAGATCCCCGCGCGCGGTGGCAATGGCGAGAAACTCCGAGTGCTCGACGCGATCCCGCCGGAACAGTTGCAACAGCTTCTCGAACGCCTGCGGCACGCGTGGCCGTCTGTCGCGCCCAATCCACTGACGTTACCGCCGACTCCGTCCACCGATTCGAATGGCGCGCCAACTCCGCGGTTTGATACCTTCAAGCCGCCCAAGGAAACTCGGTTTGAACCGCTGCCGAAAGAGGTGTTGGCCGCGCTGTCAACTGCAGTTGAATCACCGCCGGCACCTGCTGACGCAAAGTCAGCTCCTCCAACCGCGCCAGCGCGGCGCTCTGGCGATCCGTTGGCTACCGTGGGCGATCCGGAAACGCAGCCCAGCGACTCGCGTGTGAACCCACGGACGCAACAGCCGGTGCTGGACGCATTACGCGGAGAGGGCCAGCCATCCGCGCCTCCCCCGATCAATATTTCGGTGGCTCCGGATGGCCGACTCGTGATCTTCTCGCAGGACACGCAGGCCCTCGACATGCTGGAAGAACTAATCGGCCAGGTCGCGCCGCCGCGTCGCGATTACCGCATCTACAAGCTCAAGCACGCCGACAGTTTTTGGGTCCGCAAGAACCTCGAAGATTTCTTTGATGAGAGCGACGACAAGAAATCCGGAAACTCGCGGAACGTTTACTACTACGACTACTATTCGCAGCCCGATAAGAGCAAGCCGCGGAGTCGCCTGTCGCAACGGAAAAAGTTGAAGCTCATCGACGATCTCGACACCAACTCGATTCTGGTCCAAGGAGCCGATGCGGAACAGTTGCGCACCATCGAGGACCTGATCCGAATCTATGATCAGCCGCAAGAAGCCGATTCGAATGCCGCCCGAGTCTCCGAGGTGATCCAGGTTCGCTTTTCCAAAGCGCAAACAATTGCGATGGCGGTCAAGGACGTTTATCGCGACTTGCTGAGTTCCAATGACAAAGCTTTGGCAAGCAATAACCCGGAGCAAAAAA
>CAZFLF010000910.1:0-3588 GCA_964519825.1 uncultured Pirellulaceae bacterium
CGATCACGGCAATTCAAAAGGCCGACACAGACGGTAACGAGCAGACGGAGCCCGACCCCGCTTGGCTGCCATTGCTGGACACTCCCCCGTTTCCGAGTTGCACTAGCGGGCACAGCACGTTCAGCGGCGCGGCGGCCCAAATATTGGCCTTGTTCTTCGGACGCGACGAAATGCGATTTACGGACACGTCGGAAATTGGGCGAGGGAGTCGCACGTACGCCAGCTTTTCGCAGGCCGCCGATGAAGCAGGCCGGAGTCGGATCTATGGGGGTATTCACTACGAGTTCGATAACCAGGCCGGACTCCAGAGTGGCCGAGCAGTGGGCCGATACGTCTTCAACCACTATTTGCAACGGCGTCCGACGTCGGCGGCCAACAGCGTGGTGACCCGTGAAGCCTTTCGCCTTGTGCCTTCCAACGAACACATTTCCCTAAGCGGCCTCGCTACCTCCACCACGTACTATCCACCGAATGTTAATCAGTCGTTTGCCTATCCCGTCACCACCCCTTTCTCAAGTATTGGCAGCAGCCCTACCACCCGTTATTACCTCCCCGCACCGACGAACGTTGTCCCAGCGGAGGTCTACGCGGGGAACTCAATCGTTGTGCCAGGCATCCCCGCCCCCGTAATCTCGTATGAACTGATTGTCGGGGAGGATGTCCCAAGCTTCGAATTGCCACAGTTTGCGCTCCCGTACTGATCAACCGCCCGAGCCTTACCGTTTTCAACGCAAGACTTCCAGTGTGTCAGACATAACTGTGTAAACACCTGGCAAAAGGCTAACGGCGCAGGTTGGTCGAAAATCGGTCTCGCTGCTTGCCCTTGAGTCAGTTTCGATTTTCTCAAAACTTGGGCACAGGCTCCCTCGCCGCATTGATGCCCCGGTTTGAAACATTCCGCCCGGTGGAAAATCCACTGCACAACCGTGTCACGGCGAAATCCGCAGACACACTGGTCGGCGATCGCAGCGTCCGGAGGTCGGCTGCGGCGTGTATCGCGGATTGCCCCTGACAGTGAAACGAGTGAGCAATCTTCCGGGCCGATCGGCGTGCGATCATCAACAAGGGAGTCGACGGAACACCGTTTGCCCATTACCCCTGCTGTTCCGCGTTTCCCAATCCTTTTCGCAAAAATGCCAAAGGACCGCATCTATGTTCACCAGAAAAATTTGCACCGTAAGCGTCGTCCTTTTGCTCGCGAGTTTTCACTGCGTAAGGTTGCATGCACAGGCGACTCCGGGAACCGACCCGCCAGCAAAATCAAAGGGGACGCCGACCACGAAAGCAAGTCGGACCCTAACCGGCGGTGCGCAATTGTTTGAAGTTCAATTCGGGGTGAACTTAGAAGGACTCCCAACTGGGGACATTAGAGTTATTGAAGTACGGCCAGAAACCCGTGCTGCCCATGCCGGGGTCAAAAAAGGAGACGTAGTTATCGCGATTGAAGGAACACCACTCAGGAACTCCACGGACTTGGCAAGCTACGTCGCCGAGCATGAGGTCAGTTCGTCGGTGGCACTCACCTTGCGCCGTGACGGAAAGACGCTAGACGTTTTAATTGGCGACCATTTCACTGGTCTAGGAATGACGGTTCGACAAGACAAGTCAAAACGTGCATACGTCTGGACGCTTATTCCGAATTCATCGGCTGCTGCCGCTGGTATTCACGTCGGCGATTTGTTTTTGGCGATTGGTGACCGGAAAACGGCTACCTACAGCGAATTCGTCAAGCAGCTGAGCGAAGTGCTCGCTTCGACAATGGCGGGAGATGAGATTCCCCTTCTTGTCATTCGCGAAGGGCGTGAGGGGAAGCTGACGCTGTTACGTCCCGACAATGTTGATTTACCGCCGAGCAAGGAAGTGAAGGAAAAGGAAGTGCCAGTAGCTGCTGGTCCGCGACCTGAGCGCATCGGTAAAGCCATCGCCGTTTTTCACGCACCCGTCACGGCGCAACCTGCTCAGACAGCGGCTACCCCTCCGGTCGGAGGAGTGGCGTTGTTTGTTCCCGGACTGGAGTTAATCGAAGTTCGCCTCGAATTGTCCGGCCTACCCCCCGGTCAATATCTCGCCACAATTCATGAATTCGGTGACACCGCTGACATAATGCAGGGCTCCGCGGGTGCAGTTCTCGGAAGCCAGAAGTCTTCCACGCCCGTGGGACAAGTGGGGAGTTTTCAACCCGATGTCAACGGCAATGTAGTATGGAGCAGTGGTCTCCGCACATCGGAAATCGAGAGCTTGCTCGGCCGGGCAATTCTCATATCACGAGTCACCGCCACACCAAATGGCCCCCAGTATGCGACGGTCGGTTCAGGCGTGATTGGAATCGCCAACCATGCTCGCGATTTGCTTGTTAGGCCGTGACGGACACGAGACGCGCGTGGTGTGGACAGGCACTGACCGAGCAATGCACGGTTCGATCAAACGAACCAAAGGCTGTCACTAGCAGTCAACTACTTTGGCATGGGCAGAAGGATGAGGTCATTCTCCGCGAAGGATGCCTCATTAGCCTTGCCGTTGATTCGGTATTGGACTTTCAAGTGTTTCGCAGTTCCCGGCGCCGGGTCGCCGCCGAAGCTGGCGTTGTAGCTTGGTGCTGCCAAGGTAATCAGCGGCGAGTCATCAACCTGCTTCCGGAGTGTCTCGGTCACGTCCTTCTGGGTAGTCCCTGCTCCGTATTCCGCTTTGACGATCTCGAGCTTCACTCTGTCCAGACCGATTTTGGAGAGCAGTTCTCGCGCATCGAACCCCTTACCGCCGAACTTCTGGGCGATGACCAACGCGACTTGAGTGGCATCCTCCTTCAACTCGGGAACCTGAACGGCTTTGACGGCAACCTTGAGCATCGCCATGCTCGGATAGCGTTTGAGCACGTCCAGCACCAACTTCTGCTCGGCAGGATGACGGGCAGCCTCGAACGCCTTCTCACACATCTCAGCCCGCTGCGGTTCCGGCATGATGAATTGCCGCGCGATACGAATGTAACCACGCAGCGCGCGGACCTGATATTTGTCGCCTGGCGCGTTCTTCGCAAGGTCAAGCAAAACTGGCGCTGCGTCGATGGTCATCCATTCGCCGAGCAAACGGGTACTGGTGTCCTGGAGTTGAGGATCGGTACTTTTCGCCGCGGCGCCAAGCGTTTGCAAAGCCTTCGTTCCGCCGACAGCGCCCAGGATTTGCAGCAGGGCAGTTTTCGCGGGCACTGGTGAGCGGTCCAGGGCTGTCGCGAGTTCCTCTGCACACGCCTCGCGATCCGGCATGCGGATGCAGGCCACATTAAGTGCCTGTTGAGCCACCGGCGCGTCCTCCGCATATTTCGGGGCAACAACCTGCGAGACCAGCACGGAAAGACTCTTAGCGGGAACCGTCGCTCCAAGCGAGGTCAGTGCGGCGCTGCGAACAGCTTTGTCGGAATGGTTCAACGCCTTTAAGAGAGCAGGCATGGCGTTGATGCGTCTGTTCCCAACGAGTTCGATCAACAGCGGGTACATTTTTCCTTCGGCTTTGTCGAGGCGGGCGACAATGTCTTTGTCCACGTTCTTACCCGGTAGGTCGGCCAGCGCCATCTTCGCCGTTTGTACCAGCTCC
>CAZFLF010000911.1:0-3587 GCA_964519825.1 uncultured Pirellulaceae bacterium
CGCTCGCCTGCGGCTTGCGGTTAAACGATCCTGCCGCTGCAGAAAACAAATCCGGGATTTAATAAAACTCAAGGTACCGCTTCACTTCCCAGTCCGAAACGTGGCGGTGGTAATCGACCCATTCTAGGCGTTTGAGCCTGATGAATTCGTCGACGAAGCCCCCTCCGAGATGCTCATGGAACAGCGGATCGGCTTCCAAGGCGTTGAGAGCCTCGTTGAGATTCTGGGGCAACACCTTGATCCCCATCTCGCGCAGCTCCTCGACCGTGAGCGTGTAGTGGTTGAAATTGTGAGGATCGCCTGGGTCCAACTTACGCTCAATGCCGTCCAGTCCCGCGGCGATGACTGCGGCCGTTGCCAAGTACGGATTCGCACTGGAGTCTGTCAGCCGCAGCTCGATTCGGCCAAAGGGGATGCGGACCATCGAAGTGCGATTATTGTCACCGTAGGAAATATACGCGGGCGCCCAGGTGGCGCCTGAGAACGATCGCCCCACCACCAGTCGCTTGTAGGAGTTCACGCACGGAGCGCAGATCGCAGCCAGCGCAGGTGCGTGAGCCAGCAATCCGCCCAGGAACTGATACGCCAGTTTGGAAAGGCCGAGTTGCCACTTGTCGGACTGGTCGTGGAAGAGGTTCTTCGTCTTGCCATCGCTCATCGAAATGTGCATGTGCATGCCGCTGCCGGTGCGATTGTGCATCGGCTTAGGCATGAAGGTGCAAATCGCGCCGCACTCGCGGGCGATCTCGCAGGCACCCATGCGGAAAAAGACCATGCGGTCCGCGGTGGTCATGGCGTCGGAGTAGGTGAAATTCACTTCAAACTGACCGTTGGCGTCCTCATGATCGACCTGGTAGACATCGATGCCGACCGCCTGCATGCATTCGACCAGCCGCTCGATGAAGGCGCGGCTGCGCGAGAGTCCTTTGTAGTCGTAGCAGGGCTTGTCGAGCAGGTCGGTGCTATCCGCGGTACAGAAGCTGCCGTCCTCGGTGCGACGGATGAGCATGAACTCCGGTTCCAGACCAGTGTTCAATGTCCAGCCACGTTCCTGCAGGCGGACGATCTGCTGCTTGAGGATGTAACGGGTGTCGAAGGGCCAGGGCTTTCCTTTGACGCGCCCGTCGCAGACGATGCGTGCGAAGCCAGGCTGCCACGGAACTAGCGATAGGGTCGTCAGGTCGCCGACGGCCATGTAATCCGGGTCGTGTGGTTCCTGCCCCATCCCCCACAAAGCAAAACCAGCGAAGCCGGCGCCGTCGGTGAGGATGTCTTCAAAATGGCTCGCAGGCACCGCCTTGGCCTTCGGCACACCGTGAATGTCCACGAACTGCGCCAGGACGAATTTGATCTTGTTCTCGGCGAGGAATGATTTGGCTTCCTGGGGCGTCATGGAGATGATCCTTTTCTGAGTTCTGAAAACCGTCACGCTCCGCCATGATGTGACTCGGCAGTTCGATGAGACGCATGGGACGAATAAGTCGTATAGGTCCTATTTGTCCTATTTGTCCTATTTGTCCTATTTGCTTTCGTTCGGCGTGACCGGTTCTCACATCTACAAAAAGGGCGAGTAATATGCCAACAGCCCCACTGCGATTCCGCCGTGTTCGCGCGTGATTTCATGCAACTGTTCCCAGAGATAGGAGCCGAAAGACCCATCGCACCAGATGCGGAACAACGGCACACCATCGCGATCCTTTCTGAGGATGCAACATGAGACCCCCGCGACACGACTGAATACCAGATCGGCGTCGGGCTCGCGGAAATTGTAGCCGCAGGATTCGGCGAGTACTTCCCAGGCACGCTCCCCGCTCAGCAACATCGCTGCGTCCTGGCGATGAAAACGATAGACGTCCGCCAATCCGGAGTCCGCCTCCGCCCAGAGCTTGGAGACCACGTCCTCGCCGATGCCGCCTTCGATGAATAATTCGCTGGTTCCGGTGCGGATGATCAAGCCGCCATCGCTGGCAAGTTCGGTGTGGCCGTATATTTTATGGGGCGCAGTGATGCCGTGTTTCAACAGCCAGGTCTCGCCGCCGCGCCCCTTGATCCCGATCCGGGTGAGCGCACTCACGTCGCACAGTGCCAGCGTTTTGGCCTCCTCGGCCTCGTGGGCCATGTCACCGAAATGCAAGGTCGCGGGCATCCCGTAAATCTGGATCCACTTGGGGTGGAGGTGCTCCAGCGCATCGTGCAGCGGACTTCTTCGTGCGGCAACCGTCATCACGCAGTGGACTCCTTCGGCATTTCGCCCGGTTCGTTTTGACGGCGGCTGTCGGGATCGTAGAACGGCGTCTTCACGACTTCCGCCTCAATCTCTCGGGCACCATCTATGCGAATCACAAATTTGCTTCCGATCTCCGACTGGTCAGATCCGACGTAGGCCATTCCCAGCACGCGATTGAGCGTAGCGCTAAATGCTACGCTGGTAACCCGGCCGGTGATTGTGCCATCCTTGATGACCAGATGACATTCCTTGGGCGCGGGTCCCGAGTAATCTTTCGGCAACATGAATCCGACCAGCACCCGCTGAACCAGTTTTTTCTTCGAGCCAATAATCTTCAAGCTGCGCTGGCCGATGAAGAACGGCTTGTCCATCTTGACCGCCCATTCCATACCGGCTTCGAACGGGTTGGTCAGACCGTCGGTATCCTGGCCGATGATGATGTGCCCTTTTTCCAGCCGCAAGATTCGTTGAGTTTCGACACCGAAAGGTTTGATGCCATGCTGGGCGCCGGCCTGCATGATCTGATCCCAAACGTGAGAGCCGAATTGCGATGGCACATGGATCTCGTAACCCAATTCGCCGACAAAGCCGACGCGCAGCAATCGCGCCGGGGCGCCGGCGACGATACCTTCGCGCACGCCCAAGTACGGGAATGCTTCCTGATCGAGCTTGATATTCGTCAGCGTCGATAGAATGCTGCGCGCGTACGGTCCGGCGACGTTCATCGCGGCGTAAGTGCCTGTCAGGTTGATCAGCACGACGTTCAGGCCCCACACCAGGACGTTTCGCTGCATTTCACGATAGACGGCATCCGCGCCGGTGGTTGTGGCGGTGACGTAGAAGCGGTCATCGCTCAGTCGGGCCGCGACGCCATCGTCCACGACCACGCCACTCTCGTCGCACATGAGCAGGTAGCGAGTCGTGCCGGACTTCATCTTGGCGAAACGGCCCGTATAAGTGCGCTCGAGAAATTCCGCGGCGTCCCGGCCGTTGACTTCGATCTTACCGAGGGTTCCGACATCGATCATGCCGGCGCGCTGGCGTACATTCTGCACTTCGCCCTGAATCGACTCTTCGCGTGAGCGACCGTGCGTTTCGTAATAAGCGGGACGCTCCCACACGCCTGCCGGCATGAAGACCGCGCCGGCCTGCTGGTGGCGCGAGTGCATTGCGGTGTGGCGATGCGGGTGGAAATTCTTGCCGGCCAAGTGCGCGAACGGCACCGGGTGAAAGAACGGCCGCGAGGTCGTCGTGCCGGTCTGCGCGATCGTCTTGCCGAGAATCTTCGCCAGAGCACGAACGCCATTCATGCTGGCAACTTTGCCCTGGCTGGGACCCATACCAAGCGTGGTATAGCGCT
>CAZFLF010000912.1:0-3584 GCA_964519825.1 uncultured Pirellulaceae bacterium
CAGATTATGGCAAATAGTTGGGTGTCTGGTTATCCTCCGCTGGTTATCCTCCGACGTCGCGATTCGCAAAACAGAGAATGGTTATGTAGAGGGTTGTGCACGGGGAGGGGAATGATGTGAGTCGTGAGAGGAGAGGAGATAGGGGAAACGCGGCCTGATAAAAAGTACTGATCTCGTAGCAGTGAGTTTGTTGCGAGTCCCCCCGCCTCGCGAAATCAATTTGCAAACGGCAAGAAATATTGTGTGACTTGCTCTTTCCTCAACGTTGCTACTTAGTTTTTGGCCGAGTATTCTGACCGGACGCGAGCCGTGTGGGAACTGCTCGATTCTTCATCAAGGAGTTCGCCCAATGCGAGTTTCTCGTAAACCATCACGCCGTGGTTTTCTCCAAGGGATGGCAGCCGCGGGGGCCACGATCATCCTCGTTCCATCGACCAAGCGGGCGTTGGGCTATCAGTCAGCGAACGACCGCCCCGTCTTTGCCACGATTGGCCTGCGAAATCAAGGTTGGGAGATTACCCAGAAGTCGTTCAAGTTTGCTGACTTCGTAGCACTGGCCGACGTCGACTCGAGAGTCCTGGGAGAAAACGTTGAAAAGGTGGAGAAAGCACAGGGCAAGAAGCCTGACTCGTTTAAGGACTACCGAAAGATTCTCGATCGAAAAGACATCGACGCGGTCATGATCGCCACCCCCGACCACTGGCATACGAAGATCGCAGTCGAAGCGATGCACGCGGGCAAAGATGTCTATTGTGAGAAGCCGCTCACGCTGACGATTGACGAAGGAAAACTCATTGAAAAAGTCGTCAAGGAGACCGGTCGAGTCTTCCAGGTTGGTACTATGCAGCGCACCGAATCTGAACAGCGGTTCCTGCAGGCCATCGCGCTGGTGAAGCATGGACGTATTGGCACGGTCAGGAAAGTAACGTGCGGCATTGAAGGTTTTGAAGACTCGCCCCCCATTCCCGAAGCTCCCGTTCCCGAATCGCTGGACTGGGATTTCTGGCTTGGACCGGCGCCGAAAGTTTCTTATCGAGCATTACCGGAACTACGAAAAGGTTACGGCGGTGGTGTACCGCTCTACAGCAACGCGCATTACTCCTTCCGCATGTGGCATGAATACTCCGGTGGAAAACTGACAGACTGGGGCGCGCATCACGTCGACATCGCCTGCTGGGCGATCGGTGCCAGTGACACGGGCCCCAGCCAGGTGACACCGCTCGATTACACCTTGGCGTGTGAATACAAGGATGGAAATCCAGTGGTTCATGATCGATACAACATTGCGACCAACTTTACGATCCGAGCCGACATGCCCAACCAGATCGAATTGTTGATCACCAGCCAAGGCGACAACGGCATTCTTTTCGAAGGGACCGAAGGACGGTTCTTTGTGAACCGCGGCAAGATCACGGGAAAACCGGTCGAAGACCTCAAGGAGAATCCGCTGCCGGAAGGCGCGATCGAGGGGGTTTACGGTGGGAAAGTCAGCGAGAACCATACCGCGAACTTCATCGAGGCCATGAAGTCTCGCAGGCAGCCGATATCCGATGTTTCGTCGCATAACCGCATGCTTGAGATCTGTCACCTCGCGAATATCGCGATGCGATTGGGGCGAGAAATCAAGTGGGATCCGGTTCAGCGAGAAGTCATGGGCGACGCCCAGGCGAACACGTTCCTCGCGCGGGAGAACCGCCAAGGTTTCGAACTCGACATTTCGTGATCGCCCGCACGCGGATACGGGTTCGCTCACGCCGTCGGGAGAGGCCGTATTGGTTGTCGAACCAGAATACGCCTTCGACTTGCCTTCGCAAAAGAAGCGTATTGTTACGAAGAGGGTCATGACCGGCCCGGCATTCTTGCGATTCCAGTCCGGGAACTAACCTCTTAAGGTGCTGCTTCGAGCACCGATGTTGCGGCATCATCCCAACGTTTTTCACGGCGAATGGTGCGGTACGATAACCAACCCGCCGGGGCGCGCCGTGCGGCCGAAACGCGCCCCCGTGCGGTCGAGTACCACTGTCGGGTAGGTTAGCATCGCCGCGATTTAATCAACCGCCCCCAAAGTGAATCGTCAACACATGGGCAAACGAAAGACTAGTCGTCCGAATTCGTCGAACGGCAGCGCTGCGAATTTAGGCTTCGAAGCCAAGTTGTGGCTGACCGCCGACAAACTCCGCAACTACATGGATGCGGCCGAGTACAAGCATGTCGTGCTTGGGTTGATATTCCTCAAGTACATCTCGGATGCCTTCGAGGAGCGGCATCAGAAGCTGCTGGCCGACCAGGGCGAAGGGGCTGATCCCGAAGACCCGGACGAATACCGCGCCGAGAACGTCTTCTGGGTGCCGGCGGACGCTCGCTGGAAGACGCTGCAAGACAACGCCAAGCAGCCGACCATCGGCAAGCTGGTGGATGACGCAATGGTCGCCATCGAGCGCGACAATCCGCGGCTCAAGGGGATTCTGCCGAAGGACTATGCTCGGCCGGCGCTGGACAAACACCGGCTGGGCGAGTTGATCGACCTGATCGGCACGATCGGGCTGGGCGATGCCGAGAACCGCTCGAAGGACATCCTGGGCCGCGTCTACGAATACTTTCTGACGCAGTTCGCCAGTGCGGAAGGGAAGAACGGTGGGCAGTTCTATACGCCGCGCTGCGTGGTCCGCGTACTGGTCGAAATGCTCGCGCCGTACAAGGGGCGAGTCTACGACCCATGCTGCGGCTCGGCCGGTATGTTCGTGCAAAGTGAAAAATTCGTCGAAGAGCATGGCGGTCGAATCGGCGACATCGCAGTTTACGGTCAGGAGTCCAACTCGACGACGCGGCGGCTGGCGATGATGAATCTGGCCATTCGCGGCATCGAAGGGGACCTCGGCCCCGAACACGCCGACACGTTCCGCCGTGACCTGCACAAAGACCTCAAGGCCGACTACGTGCTGGCGAATCCACCGTTCAACGATTCGGACTGGCACCGCAGCGACGAGGACGTGCGGTGGAAGTTCGGGCTGCCGCCCAAGGGAAATGCGAACTTCGCTTGGGTGCAGCACTTCATCCATCACTTGTCGCCCAAGGGTTTTGCAGGCTTCGTGTTGGCCAACGGCAGCATGAGCAGTAATCAGTCGGGCGAAGGTGAGATCCGCAAAGCGATCATCGATGCCGACTTGGTCGACTGCATGGTCGCCCTGCCGGGCCAGCTCTTTTACAGCACACAGATTCCGGTCTGCCTGTGGTTTCTGACACGGAGCAAGACTGGCTCCACTCCCTCTCCCCGTGGCACCGCTCGGGGAGAGGGGCGGGGTGAGGGGCCGCGCCATCGCAAAGGTGAAACGCTTTTCATCGATGCCCGCAAGCTCGGCACGCTGATCGACCGGGTGCATCGCGAACTGATCGACGCCGACATCGCCCGCATCGCCGACACGTACCACGCCTGGCGCGGCGACCGTGGCATAGGCTTCCAGCCTGTGAAGAAGGATGACAGGCAGGATGCCTATCCCACGTACGCCGACATCGCCGGCTTCTGCAAATCGGCAAAAACCTCAGAGATCGCCGAACACGGCTATGTGTTGACTCCGGGCCGCTAC
>CAZFLF010000913.1:0-3578 GCA_964519825.1 uncultured Pirellulaceae bacterium
CTCCATGCCAATTGCAAACCACGAGGTGCGCTCAACGGCCACGCCAAACTCAATCGACGTTTACACGAATTCCAGAATCTGGGACAAACCCACATTGGCCGCTATTTTTTCCGCCCATCCACCTGCCGACTGACCGCGAAACTGCCCAGGAGTGAATGGCGAGAAAATGACCCAAATTCTTCTCGCCTCGACAGTTTGAAGTCGTCGGAGAGCACTCGAGCGTGCCCGGAGCTGTTGCCATGGAATTGCCTTTTCGTGCTCGTGGAGATGTGTTGTTGCCGCCGGGCGAAATGGTTGGCATCCGCCAGCGTCTGCGGAATATCGCCTCGCGCCACGATCTGACCTCCGTGATTGCCTGCGCGTTCGACCATCGCACCCGCATTCTGCCGTTCATCTACGCGGATTTGAAAATGGTCCCAGCCGGCGTTCGGGCCATCGGTTCGGCTCTGGTTGACGCCGGATTTCCCAAGACGCGCATCGTTCTCCAGCAGTGGAACAAAAAGTTCAGTCCGTCGCGGATGCGCGTCGATGGACGCGTTCCCGATCTGTTTATGGTGTCGAGCATGCACCTGCATTCGGCCGAGTGTGATCGGTTGATCCAGGATGCATGCCGCATCGATCCCGCACAGCGGCCGCTCATCATCGCCGGAGGGCCTCGGATCATCTACGAACCGTGGCAAGTCTTTAGCGTCGATCCCCAAAATCCTTGGGGTGCGGATGTCGCCGTGACTGGCGAAGAATATGTCTTCCTAAATTTGCTCGAAGTGTTGCTGTCGCTGCGAGCCGGTGGCGAATCGATGCGATCGACGTTTCTACGCGCCAGGGACAGCGGCGCACTCGACGAAATTCCCGGCCTGGTGTACAGCCATTCTGCCACACCCCTCGGCCCGGCCGAAGAGCTGGTGGATACGGGGATTCAGCGTTTGCTGGGGGATCTCGACGAGCTCCCGCATCCAGTGCTTGGTTATCAGCTCCTGGAACCTCCCAGCAACGAACCGACGCTCGGCGCTCACGCTCTGCCGGCGGACCGCGTTCGCAAACATTGCCTCGTGTCATCGATTGTTTTGACCGTGGGCTGTAAGTTTCGCTGTTCGTATTGCCCAATCCCGGCTTACAACCAGCGACAGCATCGCGTGAAAAGCGGCGAGCGCGTGGCCGACGAAATCGAACAGATTTCCAACGCATACCGCATCGTTAACTACTTTGGAACCGACGACAATTTCTTTAACGATACGAACAAGACGCTCGATATCGCCGGCGCCTTGGCTCGCCGGGCGAGGGCCGGCCAACGGCCGTTTTCCTGCATTCGCCTGGGGACCGAAGCGACGGTGCATGACACGATCCGCATCCAGGAACACCTGCCGGTCATTCGCGAAGCGGGCCTGACGGCGGTTTGGATGGGCGTGGAAGATCTCACCGCGACGTTGGTGAAAAAGGGACAGAGCGAAAGCAAGACGCTGGAGTCATTTCAGCTGTTGCGTCGGAACGGGATTCATCCGATTCCCATGATGATGCATCACGACTCGCAGCCGCTGGTCACCGCCAAGGGTAATTACGGTCTGCTCAACCAACTCAAGGTTCTGCGCAAGGCCGGAGCGCTGTACACGCAGGTGCTGATGCTCACACCGGCGCCGGGCTCGAAGTTTTACGAAGACACGTACACGTCAGGGCTCGCCTTCGAAAAAGTGAACGGGGAAGCCATCGGGCCACACATTGTCGACGGCAATTATGTCGTGGCTTCCAAGCATCCGCGTCCCTGGCTCAAACAACTCAACTTGCTCGCCGGCTATACGTATTTTTTCAATCCGCTACGGATGCTCATGGCGCTCGTTTTTTCCCGATCCAGCATTCCATTTTCCGACGCCGAACGCCGGCCGGCACAGGACGTCCAACAGTACTCGCGCTGGAAACGGATCCGCCGCCAGATTTATTTGAAGATGCGAGCCCATCTCACGGATGCCGGCGTGCAGGCGCTGGGTATGTGTGGCCTGTTCCACACTTATCGGCGCACGCTGGGCTGGGTCTGGCATCTTTTCCGAGGCCAAATCGAGTACAGCCAACAATCGCCGGTGAGTCGTATCCCGATGCGCAGTCCAGGCGGCTATTCGGCCAGCCATGCCCTACCCGGTACGCCCGTTCCCGATTCCGCGCCGACGATCATTTCGTTAACGGTCGCTCAAGACAAACCGCACGCGGATGCGGCCTAGCCGCGCCTACTTCAACTGCTCGGCCTTGCGTACCAAATCGACGAACTCGGACCGATAGCCGCGCTGATCTTCACCCAACGATGAGGTGGCGATTTCTTCCACGGCCGCCAGGGTGGCGCTGCCGCGATATTGAGAGTCGCGTAACACAAGGCCGAACATCGCGACCGACGAAGCAAAACGGAAGTCTGTCGAAGCCTGGCCGAACTTGCCGTCGCGGTCCGCCAGCGGATAGTCCCGCAATTCGCTCCGATCCGCCTCAGGCTGCTTGAATCGCAATTTGAGAGTGAGCAACTCGCGGCTGGCATTGTCAATTGGTCGAACTGTTGTCTCTTCGACGCGCTGTGGCTGGTACTTCAGCGGTTCGCCCGGGGCTGGCACCGCGGCATTCGTGGGGACCAATTCGTACAACGCCGTCACCGTATGCCCCGCGCCAATCTCGCCAGCGTCTTTGGAATCGTCGTGGAAATCGCGGTTGGCCAGCACGCGGTTTTCGTAACCGACCAGCCGATACGCCTGTACCTGCGCTGGATTGAATTCGATCTGCAACTTCACGTCCTTGGCAATCGTGATCAGGCTGCCGGACATCTGCTCGACGAGTACTTTGCGAGCCTCCCGTACGCCGTCCAGATACGCATAGACCCCATTGCCGTGGTCGGCCAGCTTCTCCATTTTGGAATCCTTGAGATTGCCGTCACCGACGCCGAGCACCGTGAGGAAGACGCCGGTCTTGGCCTTTTCCTTGATCAGTTGCACCAGCGCGTCGTCATCGGTAATGCCGACATTGAGATCGCCATCGGTCAACAAAATCACGCGATTCGTGCCACCGCGGATGAAGTAACCCGCGGCTTGTTCATAGGCCAATGCGATGCCGGCGCTGCCGTGGGTCGAACCGCCGGCCGACAAGGAATCGATCGTGTCCAGAATGCGCCTCTGCTCTGTTCCGTTCGTCGACGGCAGCTTCAATCCCGCATCTCCGGCATACGTCACGATCGATACGCGGTCGTTTTCGGTGAGCTCTTGGACGAGCATTTTCAGAGCTGTTTTGACCAGCGGCAGCTTATTCTCCGGCTGCATCGATCCGGATACATCGATCAGGAATACGAGGTTGCTGGCCGCCCGCTGCTGCTGCGGAACGTCGCGCCCCTTCAATCCGACACGTAACAACCGATTCTCCGGCCGCCACGGGCACTCCGTAACTTCCATGTTCACGGAAAACGGATCCTTCTCTTTTGGTTGCGGATAGTCAAAGGAAAAGTAGTTCAGCAACTCTTCGATGCGCACCGCGTCCTTGGGTGGCAGTTGGCCCTGGGTCAAGAATCGTCGCACATTCGCATACGACGCTGTATCAACGTCGATGGAAAACGTCGACAG
>CAZFLF010000914.1:0-3576 GCA_964519825.1 uncultured Pirellulaceae bacterium
AGACCAAGGTTGTTATGTGCGGCAGCCAACTCAGGTTGCAGCCTCAATGCCTCGCGCAAGTGCTCCACAGCTTCGTGTGGGCGATTCGATTTTGTCAGAGCGTTGCCGAGATTGTTCCGCGCTGCGGCGAAGTCGGGCTTGGTTCGCAATGCCGCTTCATACACAGCAATCGCCCGCTCGTAATCCCCCAACGCTTCGCAGGCTACTCCAAGGTTGTTATGCGCTTCCGCGTATTGCGGATCCGCACACAGTGCCCGCTCGTAACATGCGATCGCATCGGAAAGATTGCCTTGCGTTCGACGGACAATTCCCAGGCAATTGTTGGCCAGCGCATGAAACGGATTGAGGGCTAGGGCGTTGGTGAGATACGAGGCCGCCTCATCAAGCCGCCGGGATTGATACGCATCGATTCCCAGCTTGACCAGGTACTCGGTGCGCGGCTCGTTGCGTCCCGCCGGTGCCGCGGGAGCCGATTCGCTCGCGGGCTGAAACAGCGGGCGAGGCTTGCGCCTCCGATAGGAGTCAGTGGCCTTTTGCGATCGCTGAGGTTGTTTCGCCATGCCTCGTCCTCCCTTTCATTCTTGTTCAACAGGTCGATCCGGCCGCGGACGACGCCACACTTTCCGGAAACACGGTTGCCGCGTCGATCGGCATGTCGCTTCGCAGCCCAAATGTCTCATCCAGCAACCGCTGCATCTGTTCGTTAAACGGCAGCTGTTGAAACCGCGCAACGAATTCTTTGCGAATCTCGTCGCGATCATAGCGCAGGACGGTCTGCTCACAGACGTCGATCCAGTTGTCGCTCGACGCGGTGATGAAACAATGCTCGAGCCACTCCTGATCATGGCAACGTTCGACGACGACCAAACCGTCGTTGTTCAGCAGATACCCGACGCGACCGTAAGCAAAATGTTCCATCCCAGGCCCTTGAATCGGAGCGAGATGGACTTTGGTTCGCGCAATCAAATCGTTGCGGTACTGTGGACGCGGATCGAACACAGCCACCACTCGATGGCCGCGTGCACTCAGGCGCTCCAGCATCTGACGGCGGTAGGAGGTAATGCTCCCATAGAACAGGAAGTCGATGTCGCGCTCGAGCTTCGGCCGTACTTCCTGCATCCATGGGTGGTAGCCACCACGAAAGAACGATGAACGGAGGCCGAGTTGCCTGAGCGGCTCCAAGTTGCGCGGAACGCCTTCCCAGACTGCTAACGCGTGATTGAGAAACGGCACATAGACTTGTTTCAGGTGTTGCGAGTCTCGGGTCAGGTTCACTCCACCGGTGTTCAAGATCTCATGCTGAATTGCGATGTACTGACACGCTCCGACAATCGATTCCACTTGTTCGGGCGCGGTCAAGAGGTGTCCGCAAAAGATGATGTTGAGTCGATCCGGCTCTAATTGATTACTTCCCATGCTGCACGAGTAGCCCAGCGATTCGAGCGCGTAGCAAAACAATCGGCAGCCGTCGTCCAGAAAATGCGCCCAAGGGTATCCCTGCGGTTCGATATTACAGATATGAAATTTCATGGAAGTATTCGTTGGTCATTGGTCATTGGGATTTGGTCATTGGGTCTTCGAGCGCGTCTTAGGCAGCAGCATCCGTTCTGAGGATTCCACGCTCTGCTTGATCGAGGATTCCTTGCAGCACGGCCGCGACATAAGCGACTTGCTGCCGTGTGAGATTGAGTGCGCTCGGCAAATTGACTCCAAACGGCGTGACTCGTTGGGCCACACGGTTGCGGGCTTTTCCGAGGTGCGCCGCGTCGGTTCCTTCATAGGCCGGTAAGAGACTCAACGGATAGAAGAATGGCCGGCTATCGATTCCGCGCTCGGCCAGTCGCGCCACCAGGTCTTCCTTACGCAAACCCAACGTGGGGGACACCAGGATCGTGCTCATCCAGTACGAGTTCTCGACCCCAGTGATTTCTGGGTTCAACGTCAGTCGTTGGTCTCCACTCAGTTCGTCGCGGTACCACTCCATGATTTCCTGTTTGCGGGCCACGATCTCGTCGATGCGTTCCAGTTGGGCCAATCCCAATGCCGCCTGCAAACTGCTCATCTTGTACTTGTGGGCGACTTCGCGATTGAAGAAGGTTCGCTCGCCCGGATGTCGGCCATGATCGCGCAAGACCCTTACTCGATCGCAGATCTCGGGTCGCCGAGTGACAAGCATTCCCCCCTCGCCTGTCGTGATGGTCTTGGTGCCATGAAAACTAAAGGCACCGATATCGCCAAATCCGCCGGCGGGAATTCCGTTTAGTTTCGTGCCACTTGCCTCCGCGGCGTCCTCGATCAGTGCCAGTCCATGTCGATCACAGACCGCTCGCAAAGCAACCCAATCTGGGACATTGCCATATAAGTCGACTGCGATGACTGCCTTGGTTTTCGCGGTAATGGCCAGCTCGACCGCCTCTGCGGAAAGGCACCACGAATGTTCGTCAATATCCGCGAAAGAGGGTGTTGCTCCCACGTAAGAAATTGGCGCTGAAGTCGCAATCCAGGTGACATCCGGGACGATGACTTCGTCGCCGGCGCCAATACCCAATGCGAGCAGCGATAAATGAATTGCCGAAGTACAAGACGGCAGCGACACCGCATACTGGACGCCGAGATATTCAGCGAAGGCGCGCTCGAATCGATCCACGTATTCATTAGCGTGGTCGTACCAGCATCGCGCAACCGCATCGCTCACGTAGCGGATTTCGCGCTCGGTGATCCAAGGTCCCGCAATCGGAATCCGTTCCATGGAGCTAACTGGCTTCCGCCGTTCAAGGCCGGGGAATCACGACACCATTCGGTAATCTGCACCGCGAACGGGCATGAATGCGACGTTGCGGTTGAAAAACGCTGCGGCAGCCGCAGCAACGCGGAGAACTAGCCAGACAAGGCCGCGTCAGGGATATATATCGGAATACGTTTCACTTGGCCTCAAACTCTTTCCAACCCAATCAGCTTGCCAAACGTCCTGCTGGCGGGCCGGCTCGGCATGGGTGCCAGCTAGTCCGCGACTGCTGGCACTCGCCGAGTGGAACGGGGGACTCTGGAGGAGTTGAGTGCTGGTGCTGCACCCGATCATGGTCCACTGATTGCTATCGTCGGCAGTACCATTTGCTCAGACGATTTCCGGCTGCGGAACCGGCACGATGAATTTCCCGCCGCGCCGGCGATACTCGGCCTGTTGTTCCAGGATCTCATTTTTGAAATTCCAGGTCAGCAGCAACACGTAATCCGGCATTTCTTGCAGCAGCTTTTCGGGGCCGTGGATCTGCAGATGGGTCCCCGGAGTGAATTTTCCGTGTTTCATGGGACTTCGATCCACGACCCAATCGAACTCGTCGGCACCCAACCCGCAGTAGTTCAGGAGGGTCGTGCCCTTAGCCGACGCACCGTATGCCGCCAGCCGCTTCCCGTCCGATTTGAGCTGGCGTATCAGGGGGCGAAGCTGATTTCGCAACTGCTGCACTCGTCGTCCAAAGTCCTGGTACGTCTCAAATTGTTGCACACCCCATTCGCGTTCGTTCCGCAGCAGATCAGCTACCGGCTTGGACATGGCCCGAACGCCCGGCGCCGCAA
>CAZFLF010000915.1:0-3576 GCA_964519825.1 uncultured Pirellulaceae bacterium
ATTCGCAACTCTCCTCCGGCTTAAACGCCGACGCACCCTGACACCTTTTCTCTCCACATTGCCAGCGCGGCTTCGCCTTCTTAATCGGTGGCGACTTTGCATCCGTCGCGTGGCGCGCGGTGCTCGAAAGCATCAGGGGACAGCCACTACCTGTTCAGCCCCGGGCTGCCGCTAAGAGTCCGACAATGCAGATGGCAAGAACAGTAGATGAGCAGAGCGCCATCACAAGGACCGGACCCCAGATCTCGAAGAATCTGTCGATGAAGCAGAATTTCGGATTGTCCGGCAGGTAAAGGACAAACAGTTCGTCGCCTACGCAGTAGTCTTTCGAGATGCCGCTCGAAGTGAGCTGAAACCTTCGCCCTCTCTGCGAGTTGTCCGGATAAAGAATGGTATGCGACTCACCGCTTTCGTCCGTGAATCGAATGCGCATTCGCCCCCGATCGACGGCGATCACGTGCTTATCGTGCTCGCTTTGGCCCGACACAAGAAACTCTTCCTGCGTATCTCGTCGAGCCAGTACCGTGGCGACGACCCGACGTCCCCGTACATACAGCGGCAAACGCTGACAAGCTGCCCACAGAGCTGCCACCAGGGACAGCAGCGCCGGAAGTCCGATGAGCACACTCACAATCCAGGGAATAAGTTGAACGATGATTTTCATGATCCGCTCGTCCATTCACTCCGTCTTAGGGCATCAGACAAGACGGGCAGACATGTGTTAGGAAGCGATGGCGTCAGAAACTGTTATTGGTTTTTTCCGCGGTAACTTGGCGTCGAAATCAAAAGGGAGAGCTGGCGAGGACGAGCCAGACATTGGTTCGGTTCACCTTTGATGCGACTCACCGGTTGTTCCCGCTTTGCACGAATTCCACCGGCACAAACCCCGCCAAGACCCCGATTCCAAACATTAGCACTGTCGCGCCAAGCACCGTGAGAATAGCGGGAATACTCCACAGCTCATTCCAATTCTGCACTCGTATATCCGATGGCTTAGCTGGGTTGAACAGAATCACCGTTCGCGCTCCTACGGATCGATATCCTTGTCGGGTACCTCGTCTCGTGGCTCCGCTGTGGTCTTGAAACTCGTAGGTTGCCGTGGCATTGCGAGCGGGGAGTTGTGCGGAGCCAAAGTCCGATGCGACAACGACGGCGTTTGCCCTCGGCCAACTGCGCAGCATTCGGCGAGAACGAATCGCTAAGGCAATGGCAACCCAGAAAACGGCGACGCCAACTCCGCAAAATACGAGCCCGAAAAGAAGTTCCTTCACGATGGCCCCCGCTTCGCAGCCGAGTCGCATCCCACGAGCCCCGAAACGCGATTCTAGCCGCGAATGCGAGCCGGGACCAGCCTGCGCCGCGCTTCTGCGAGATACCTGAGTTCACCTCGTATCGATCCGGCTGGCAAGCAACTGGCATTCTTCTAAAATGCACCTCCCCGCGCCGATCAGTCCGGCCTCGGAGAGGTCCGAGCGTTAAATATCGAAACGATCGGCGGAGCACTGCGCGTGGTTGACCCGGATTGTCGGGCGAATCGGGACTTGCCGCATCGCTTGTAATGCGTCGCTCACCCTCGCGGCGCAGGTCTGAATGACGCACGACCGACACTGAGTTAGGAGGCAAAGAACATGTTCCGAAGTCATCTGCACCTGTCAGTGTTGGCAACGGTGGCACTGTTGGTAGCCGCGGCATCGGCCGAGGAGATCGACCTGGCGAGGGTCGAGCGAACGATCCTACGGGAACCAATGTGGCAGTCGAAAACGCCGAAGTACTGCCTGTTTGTTGTCAGCGCAGAGAAACGAGTTTGGTTCGTGGTCGATGGCGATGACCTCTACATGGACATCAACGGAAACGGCGACCTGACGGAGCCAAATGAAAAACTGTCGAGACTGAATCTGTCGCCTGAAGAGCGGCGCGAGACCAAGAATTACAGTGTCTGGCGCATTCCGGAGATTGCCGGAGCGGACGGCCTACCTGTCAAGAACATCTCGATGGAACCGGATACGAACAGGGGCGCTGCGCCGGGAACGATGATGGTGTATTTCGAGGTCGCGGATCGGTCCCGCGCATTTGTCAGGCCGAACTTCGCCGCTTCGGCTAAGGATGCGCCCATCATTCATCCCACCGGGCCGGTACGGTTGAGCGTTCAAACGCGAGAACTACTGACAACGGAGACCGGGGCCGATGGCGTTCGCATGGTCCGCCCCACCTTTAGCGTGACGGGCCAATGCTACGTCCAGGGGCTTGGTCCCGGAACCGATTACCTCACGGCAACGCCGGACCTGCGTTGCAAGATGGAGTTCCCACTGGCTGACGGAAAGACGGACGCGCAGGAGATGGCGCTGACCTATTACACGGACTGGGGCATTTACCGATCCAATTCGACCAAAATTCCGTTTGACGTTGTCGATGGCAACGTGCGGATCACTGTGTCGGTCGCCGAGCCTAGGGGAAAGTCTGACCCCAAGCCGGTTGTGATTGAGAAAAAAGTTGCCGGTCTCGGCGGTGCCCGGCGACGCGCCAAGCGATCGTCGGCAGAGTCGGCCGCTCGCGCCAAGTCGGCGAGACCGGAGCGGCCGGTCCCTGTCCGGGAAGCGTTGCTCACATTCAAAGGTGGCAAATCCTTGGCGTTCAGCCCGGATGGGAAACGCCTGGCAGTGACCGACACTGTAGACAATCCAAATTCCAAGCTTAAGTACAAGTACGCGACCGTGGTCAAGCTTCTGGACGCCACGACCGGAGAGGAAACGCTCCGCCTGCCTCCGTTCACTGGACTTCAATATCAACGCGTGGTGTTCAGCTCGGATGGTAAACGGTTGGCGGCGTCGAACGCGACAACAGCAATGGTGTGGGACGCGACCAGCGGTCAGGAGCTTCTCAAGCTGGAAGGACTCGAGCGTGTTACGGCCCTGGCACTCAGCCCGGACGGGAAACTGCTGGCGCACGGCAGCCCGTCCAACCGCAAAAGCTCCGGCAGCGGCCACGATGGGACGGTGAAAGTTGTGGATGCCACGAGTGGAGAAGAGAGACTGACGTTGAAGCAAGAAGCCGACAACGCACGCCTCGGCGTCAGCAGCCTGGCGTTCAGCCCCGACGGGACACGGCTGGCGACGGTCAGTAAGGATACAACGCTGACGCTGTGGGACACCACCAACGGTGATGCCACGCTCACCATGAACCGAGACAACCGCTACGACAGTATCGGCAGCGTGGCGTTCAGCGCGGACGGAACACGACTGGCGGTGGCCCACTGGGATCAGACTGTCAGCGTGTGGAATGCGACTAGCGGTGAGGAGATGCTCAGACTGAAAGGACACTTCCACTCTGTCAGCAACGTGGCGTTCAGCCCGGACGGGAAGCAATTGGCAACTGCCGGCGGGAGATGGCCAAATGATCTCAAGCCGGGGCAACTACCGACGGAAGCGTTCGTGAGGCTCTGGGATGCCGCGAGCGGCGAGGAGACGCTCAGGCTGAAAGGACACTCTCGGGGCATCAACAGCCTGGCATTCAGCCCGGACGGGCGCAGGCTTGTGGCGACGGAAAGGTATACAGAACAAATCAAGGTGTGGGACGTTA
>CAZFLF010000916.1:0-3567 GCA_964519825.1 uncultured Pirellulaceae bacterium
GTAAGTTGTTATGCGTCAACCGGGCATCGGCTCGGCAGGAGCCTCGCCCTCCCATCCCTCAATTCACGTTGGACAAAGCACTAGGATGTTTACCAGAATTGCTGACCAGTACCGAGACAGCACGGCCGTCGTAATTGGAGTCGGTGGGATTGGTGGCGCGATAATCCAGCTTCTCGCCGGAAGCGTTACCAATCTTGTCGTTGCAGACCATAACGAGGCACTGTTGGAACAACTTGGCGATTCTTGCGTACCTACCAAACTGCTGGCACGGAAGCTCGATGTGCGGGACCCCGCCGCCATCGCCGACTTCTTCGCGTTCATCAAGATGACCGTTGGGACGCCGAATTATTTGTTTTACGCTGCCGGGATTCTGAATGTTGAGACCTTCGCAGATACCACGACGGATCTTTGGGAACTGGCGGTCCGTGTTAACCTGAACGGGGCATTTTACTGCACGAAGGCCGCAGCCGAGCTGATGATACCCCAGCGGCGCGGAAGTATCATCGTGCTCGGATCCATTGCGGGAACAAAAGCTCGGTCGGGTTCGCGGGTCAATCCGGTTTACAACGCCACGAAAGCTGGCTTATCCGCGTTCGTCAATGCAACGGCAATGCAACTTCGCAGGCATGGCATCCGAATCAACTGCATCTCTCCCGGCCCGACGGCAACGCCAATGATGGATGTCCAACCACCCCAGGTTCACGTGGCAGTGAATGAAATCGCACTGGACGGGCGAATGAACAGCCCCTCAGAGGTTGCCGAATTGGCATTATTCGTGGCTGCGCACGGTCGTTTCACCGGAGAAGACCTCTGTCTGGGTGGTGGTGCCGGACTTGGAGGCTGAGTCTTGATGTTTTGGCTGTGGGTCTTGATTCGAATCGTTGCTAATCCATTCTCGAACGTTTTCCAGAAGTTGCTGACACGCAACGACGCAGGCCCCCTCTTTATTATCTGCGTGACTCACGGACTACTTTCGTTGGCGTGCGTGCCGATCTTCATATTCTTTCTGACGCCGTTGTCCGGCGAATTCTGGTTCAACATCGTTATCTGTACATTTCTCTGCGTCTGCGGGAACGTTTTGATCGTAGAGGCGTTGAAGCGGTCGGACCTGTCGCTGCTCGGCCCAATCAACGCCTACAAATCGGTCATCAGTCTCATTCCCGGCATGATTTTGCTCAACGAGTTTCCAGGTCTGCTGGGTTTGAGCGGAATCGTTTTGATCGTCGTCGGTAGTTACTTCATCTTGGACAAGGACGTGAACGAACCGAGCAAGATGGCGGTCGCTCGGTTTCTCAAGGACCGAGCCATTCAATATCGATTTGCGGCAATCGTCTTATCGGCGACGGAAGCGGTCTTTTTGAAGAAGGCACTGCAAGCGTCCTCTGCGCTGACAACTTTTGCCATGTGGTCGGTTCTCGGTTTTGGTGTTTCGTTTGCCGCGGTCGCCGTGATGATTGGCGCCAAGCAAATGAAACACGAGGTCAGCGTCCTGGCGAGCAACCGGCTCACTTTTGTGATGCTGTTTGTGACGACCGGTCTGATGCAGCTGTCCACCATCCTTGTTCTTGAAAGACTTCAAGTCGGGTATTCACTTGCACTCTTCCAGACATCGACCCTCCTCAGCGTCGTACTCGGATTCAAGCTGTTTCGCGAGGGTCATTTCATCAAACGGCTTATCGGTTCGATGATTATGGTGGCCGGTGCGGTGCTCATCATTGTCAGCAAGTAGACGTTGAAAGTATCCTTCAATCTCCTCGAAGTTCGGAGTGAGCCATGAAACGTCGTCGTGTTTTGACATTGCGTGTCTGGTTTCTGTTCGTATTCGCCGTCGGCCCCTTCGCGACGGGCGGCGAGGGCGCGGACGTGCTCACTGTCGAAACGCAGGCTGCTGTCGTCCATCGGGAACTCAGTCCCGACTACTGCTGGTTCCATCCACGAGTCGCCCCCCTGCCCGGTTTCGGCAAGGATGGGCAACCGGCGGTCATCATGACGATCCAGAAGCATCTTGCCGCCGACGATCACTATTCCGGAATGTACTTTCTGCGGACGAACGATCTTGGCCAGACTTGGACTGGTCCGGTGGAGATCCCCGAGCTGGCCTGGCAGAAGGGTTCGAATAATGAAACGATCGCCGTTTGCGATGTGACTCCTGGCTGGCACGCCAAGAGCGGCAAGCTAATCGCCGTGGGAATCAAACTCCGCTACAGTCCGCAAGGCGGACAATTAGTCGATCAGCCGCGATCGCACGAGTGTGCCTACGCCACATTCGATCCGCGGACGGACAAGTGGACTCCCTGGAAAATGTTGGCGATGCCGGAGTCCGACGGAAAGTTTTTTCTGGTCGCGCCCGGTTGCGTGCAGTGGTTAGCACAACCAGACGGCACATTGCTCGTTCCGATTTACTTTAAGGGGCGCGAGGGATCGGACTACAAGGTTACGGTGCTCCACTGCGATTTCGACGGCCAGGAGATGCGTTACCTGAAGCACGGCGACGAATTGGCCATCGACGGCGGGCGGGGCTTCTGCGAACCGTCGCTGGCGTTCTACCAGGGCAAGTACTACCTGACGCTGCGAAATGACGCGCGGGGTTACGTCACCGCGGGTAAGGATGGCCTGCATTTCGAGCCGGTCAGGACATGGACGTTCGACGACGGACAGGATCTCGGCAGCTACAACACCCAGGTGCACTGGCTTGTGCACAGCGACGGTCTGTTCCTGACCTACACGCGACGTGGAGCCAACAACGATCACATCACGCGGAACCGAGCGCCAATCTTCGTCGCTCAAGTCGACGTGGAGAAACTGCAGGTGCTCCGCAAGACCGAGCACGAGTTACTGCCGGAACGCGGCGTAATGTTGGGAAACTTCGGAGCGACCGCGATTACTCCACAGGAATCGTGGGTGACGGATGCCGAGTACATTCTCAGCGCAAAGCCCCATCCCCGGGGAGCTGACGGCACGGTCTGGCTGGGACGAGTCATATGGTCCATTCCCAATCAACTCGTGAAGTGAACCAACGACGGTTGAAGTCTGCGGTCCGGCGCAGCGACGCGAGCGTAGGCATCTGGCGATGTGGGAATTCGTTGTGGCCTCCAACATCCTCCCCTTACAATGCTGCCCGTGATCCGGGTCCGACTGCCTCAACCTGATCCCGTCGTCTCGCCAGGCCCGATACACTGTCTCGGCTTTTGCAGTTCCAAGCGATGAGCGAGGCAGTCAGGACTTCCGTCCCAACCTAATTTCGGAAGATATCCATGTCTCAGTTGGCAGAACGGAAAGCCGATCGGCTAAGCGAAAATGACGTTCAGGCAATTGATCGGTTGCGTGACATTTACGCTCGGCTGTGCAAAGAGCTGGGCCGGGTCATTGTTGGACAGCACGACGTCATTGAGCGGTTGGCGATTTGTCTGTTCGCCCGGGGACATGGATTGCTGATGGGCGTGCCAGGGTTGGCCAAGACATTGCTGGTCAGCAAGCTGGCTGAAACCATGTCGCTGAAATTCAGCCGCATTCAGTTCACTCCTGATCTGATGCCGATGGACATCACCGGCACGGACATCTTGCAAG
>CAZFLF010000917.1:0-3565 GCA_964519825.1 uncultured Pirellulaceae bacterium
GCATACGATCACCGCGTTCTACGAAATCGTTCCGGCCGGAGCCGACGAATCGCTCCCAGTGCCACGAGTCGATCCGCTGAAGTATCAGCAGCAGCAACAACCGTCTCCGCCAGCCGGTACTGACGAGCTGCTGACGTTGAAGGTGCGCTACAAGGATCCGGATGCCGATCGCAGCAAGTTGTTGACGGTCCCGGTTCGTCGGAGTGACAGACAATTCTCCCAAGCATCAACTGATTTTCGTTTCGCGGCGTCAGTCGCGGCGTTTGGCATGTTGCTGCGCCAATCCCAGCAAGCTGGCGACGTAAATTTCGAGGCTGTGCTGGAGATCGCTAGTGCCTCTGTTGGAACCGACCGTCGCGGCTACCGCGGGGAGTTCCTGCAAATGGTCCAAACGGCTCGCAAGCTCTGGCCGCATAACCGCACTTCAGCCCACATTTGGACTCAGCCGCCGCCGGCCCGCGTCGCTACTCCTGCCCCCGTACCGATGCACTACTCCATGAACGACTGCGCCGTAGCGCCAGGAGTCCCTGGTTTGCATTACCTGGGATTCGGCATTCTGGCCTTCTTTGCGCTGAACTTGGGCGCGGGGCTGATCGTTGCCCTGGTCGTCGGCTTGTGTATCCGGGGGGCAATCTGGTCGGCGCCTCCGGCACGGTGCCGATCGTACGCTCACGGCAAATAACGTCAGTTGCGCTGGACCGGTTGGCGAGCAGCCTCCGCCAACGGTCGCCGCAGAATCACGATATTCCAGAACGCCATCAGCGGCGCGGCGGCCACGAAATAGAGCAAGACCAGCGGAATGGCCAGCTCGTGAATGGCGAGAACGGAGAGCAACACCAAGATGATTTTAACCAAATTGCGGTAACTACGGCGCCCGCGGAGCAATTCAACTAGTTTGGGATACCGGACCCGCGAGACCATCAGGCAGGCCACACAGAAAGTGACAATTGGCAGGCTGTACGAGGCAATCTGGAGCAACAACTCTCCTTCTGGCCGAGTCCATTTCATCAGTCCGGGACCGATGATGACCAGCGACGCGACGGTCGCCGCCGCGGCGGGCGAAGGCAAGCCGCAGAAAGCTCCCCGCCATTGCGCGTCGTTATGCGTGACATTGAAGCGGGCCAACCGCAACACGGTACACAGCATGTACCAGACGGCGATAACCCAGAGCAACCGCGGATGAAATACCGGCGAGATCTCGGTGGAGAACTTGAGCATCAAGAATGCCGGTGCGACGCCAAAACTGATCGCATCCGCGAGGCTGTCGAGTTGCGCGCCGAATTCGCTGGTCTGCTTGGCGAGCCGCGCCAGGGGGCCGTCGAGTCCATCACAGACGAGCGCCCCAAAAATCATCCACGCCGCAAAGTTGAGTTGGATGTACATGGTCGTGTTTTCGGCTCCCTCCGGTCCGACCTTCGCCGCGTAAGTGATGCAAGCGAAACCGCACACTGCGTTGCCAATTGTCATGAGTGACGGCAATACCGAAATCATCTTCTTGCGCCGCGCCTGGCGGGCTGCTTGTTGCTCTGGAGAAAGTGGAAACCTCCGCATGCCGATTCCTCCCGATCATGGCGAAGATGTTTCATAGCGGGCGACTATTGACGCGCCGCCACGCACTCGATCGCCGAGTTGGACTTCAATCTTCAGGCCTGGCTCCCGCGGGATGACCAACTCCGTCCGCGAACCAAGTTTGATCATCCCAAATAACTCGCCGCGGTCCAGGTTATCCCCTGGCTTTAGCCAGCAAACAATGCGCCGCGCGATAGCTCCAGCAATCTGGCGCACAATCATGTGCCGATGCGGCGGAGCGTTTTCTTCCAACCGCACCGCAAGCTGTTCGTTCTCTTGAGCCGACGCCGCACGCAAAGCATTGAGGAATTTTCCTCGGCGATACGTCAATCCGATGACTCGAGTAGCCGCCGGCGCTCGATTCACATGCACGTCGAAGACGCTGAGAAAGATGCCGATCAGCATCGCCGGGCCGCCGACAAACGGATCATGTTCGATCTCTTCAATGGTGACAACCGTTCCGTCCGCCGGCGAGACGACAAGTCCCGGTTGCTGAGGAATTGCCCGCCGCGGGTTGCGGAAGAACCACAAGAAGAAGAGCCCGAATACCGCCGGGACCAAAGCGGCTGGCCAGAAAACAAACGCCAGCAGTCCGGACAGCGCCGCACACGTCCCGACCAGCAGCAACAGTTCTGCGAAGCCGGCACGGGCGAATGGCAGACGATCGCGCCAGGTGAAGGGATCGTGCTCCGCCGGCCAGTGGCAATCGCACACGTTGCGATAGTATTTGAGATCCCGCGAGTCGAGCACTTCATGCGGGCAGCTGCTCGGGTCACCCCTGCGACTAGCCGCCATACGTGCGACGTATCCGCGACGAAACGTCTTCAGCCACCAGCGACGCCAGCCTCCCCAGGCCAACTCAATCCGCATGCAGACTCCGCCGCCCGGTTGAATCGACGTAAGTTGTGCGTCCAACGATTCTGGGGACAATCGTCGAGAATCGTTCCCCAAGGTGGACTCGCCGGCCGGACCAACTCCTTCCATTTCAGGCCGCCACGGTGTCATCGTTGCTGCGTTTCTTGTCGTCATCGTGCAGACGCAAGTGATGGACGACGGCGGGCGGGAAGTTGACGAATGCCGTCGTGTGGTGGAACCGGTAACGCTCGATGTACCAATCCAGCACGCATCCGACGCGAGCTAGACGTTGGCGTTCGGAACGTGACACAAACATCGACTTCATTCGACGAATCCACAGGTATTCAAAAAACGATAACACTCCCCCCGGGGCGAGCAAAGTGTGAAAGTGACGGAAAATGTCCTTCACCAACTCCATGGGAAAGTTGTTGAATGGCAGCCCGCACATGATGAAGTCATAGGGCTGTTCCGTCTGGAACTGTTGGACGGGCATATGGTGGACGACGGCTTGTCCGGCGACTCGCTGGAACGCCGGTTCGGTTTGAAATCGTTGCTTTAAAACCTCGACGAATTGGTCGTTCAGTTCGACGATGTCGAGCACGTCGCCCGGACGGAGATGGGGTATCAGTTGCTGCGTCACGGCCCCAGTACCAGGACCGGCTTCCAATATGCGTGCCGGTTTGGAGTGCCGAAGGTACGGCTGAATCGTGGCCACGGTCAATTGCTTACCGCTCGGCAGCACGGCCCCCGTCGTATAAAAGGTTCGCTTGACTTCGCGCAGAAACGTTACGTATTCGGATATCTGTCGGTCCATATTCCAACATCTGCCTCCTTGACGCGGGTGACAAATTTGCGGGCTATTAGAACCGTCGAGGCACCGGTGAACAAGGCTTGTGCCCGAGCAACCGGTTGGGAAGAATGTCCCGTAATAAAAATAATCCCTCCAAGGAGATTCCCATGCGCTCCGATTGCTCACGTTGGTTACCCCTGTGTTGCGGCGCGTTCGTTTCGCTGATGGTTTCTGCGCTGGCTGTTCGGCCCTGCGCCGCGAACGAGAACGACGACGCGCCGAAGACATCCCAGACAAAAATTGTCCTGAACACGCGAATCCGAGTCCGCGAAGGTGATTCGGATCGCGTCA
>CAZFLF010000918.1:0-3564 GCA_964519825.1 uncultured Pirellulaceae bacterium
GATCACGAAGTCGACCAGCTCCTGGCACTGGAAGAATCCGGGCCACATGTTGTGGCCTTGCCCGGCAGGGACGATGAGTTGCATCTCGCCACCGAAGGCTTGGTACCGCTTCTGTACTTCGCCCGAATTGGTTTCGAGTGGTACGACCTTATCGACGTCGCCGTGGATCGCGAACAGCGGAACTTTTGCCTTGGCGAGCGCGGCAAGTCGGTCGATCGGATTGTGATCGGCGAGTTTCGCTGTGAGTTCTTCCGGCTTCAGGTGGTACGCACCGCTGGCCTGTGGCACGCCCGGATAGCTTGCAATGTTGCAAACCGGATAGATGCCCGCGAAGCCACCGACTTTGTCCGAGTTCTCGACGGCCCAGGCTAACGTCATCAGTCCGCCGCGACTTCGCCCCATTAGCACGGGCTTCAACGCAAAACCCCGCTTCTCGGTTAGCTCCCGATGAAACGTCGAGAACAGCTTGCGGCCATCCGGGCTGCCATACGACTCGCCGACATCGATCCCCGCGATCGCGATCCCGGCCTTCATGAAGCGTTCGAACATCCAACGTTCGTCGGTGCCCGGCAGATTGTGAAGCGTCGGCGCGTACCACACCCAGGGCGTCGCGCCGTCAGACGTCTTTCGATCCGGCGCGATCACGAATGCCGTCCGACCCTCGACCCGAAATACCTCGCCCGGCATGGGCAGCTTTTTCTCCGGTGGGGTGCTCTCCGTGGTCTGAGCCTCGGCGGCCTGCACGAGCAAGACAATCAACAGTGCGGGGAAGATCTGCTTTGTGGGATTCATCGTTATGGGGAATCCGTGGTTTTGCCGCGTGATCGTGTTTGGACTGGGTTGAGACCATAGACTATATGCGTTTATGGTCCTGGGAACAGCGTCAAGAGACCGTGATGCGGAACAACATCCAATGCATGCCGATGGGCTACACCCGGTAAAGCTTATTTGGAACACAACATCGACGATTCACCGAACTCGCCTGACACAGACGCCAGCGTCGAGGCGTGCGCCCAACTGCCCGAGCATGCGCAGCGGCGGAACAGTCTGGTGTTCATTCTGAATAATTCGATCGGGTACTTCGTCGCGCCGGTCTTTTATGTCGGTGTACTGCACGCCGCGATTTTGTCTTCGCTAGGTTTCAGCGACACAATCGCCAACCTGCCGGAATCGGTCTACATGTGGATGACGCCGCTGCCGGTGTTGATCGCCTGGTTCTGGCCGTCGACCCGTTATCTGCGACGGATGCTCGTCATCAACTATGCATTCAAGGGTTCCGCCGGTCTTGTGGCTGCGGCGTTGTTCCTCATGGCGCCGACGTGGCTGGCGGTCGGGATCGTCGTGCATGCGGCGGTGATCGGCATCACCAACGGCGTCGCCACCATGTGCCTGTGGGAGCTGATCGGGCGCGGCATGACCCCCGCTCGGCGCGGCTGGACGCTCGGCATCACATTTGGCGCGGGACCGGTGTTCGCGGTACTGGGATCGTGCGCGTCGCAAATGATCTTGAGCGGAAATTTCCTCGACGTGATTCACATGACTCCGGTTCCGAAACCATGGTGCTACGTGGTCCTATTCGGCGTGACCGGCCCGGCGATGGCCGTCTCGGCGGCCTGCGCGTTCCTGGCGCATCTGCCGCGGGAAAGTTCCACCGAGCCCAGCATGAGTGTCGCGGGGGTGATGCAGGGGCTGCGCCAGTACTTCACGTATCGCTTGATACTCATTGCGATCTGTGGCTTCCTGCTGACCAGCGCAGGGGGCAACATGATCCTGAATAATCTGGCGTTGTTTGTGCGTGACGCCACCGGCGAACTGCCCGAAGAGTACACCGGGATTCAATTGGCCCTCCGTTTCGGATGCAAGAGCTTGTTCGGTTTCGTGCTGGGGTGGATGCTGGCCCGATTCCAGGCCAAGACACCCGCCTTGGCCACGACGCTGATCTGCCTGGCCGGAGTCGCCTGGGCGCTGGTCGTGCCGGGCAAATGGTACATGTTCAGCTTCGGTCTATTGGGTGCCGGCGAACTCTTCTACGTCTATTATCTGAACTACATCGTCGGATGCTCGGCCCCCGATCGGATCCGCGAGAACACCGCGTACACGAATGTCATCATGATCATCGTCAGTTTCATGCCGCTGATCTACGGAGGGATTTCGGACAAGTACGGCCTACGTGCCAGCTTTGTCCTGGCTCTGGGAATCCTGGTCGTTGCGGCGTTGATGGTGGCAGTGCTGCTCCCTCGGCGGCCAGTGCCAAACCTGGTTGGTTCGAGAAAGTGAGCGTCCTCTGATGAGCCGTTTTCGTACTTGTATCATGGCTACCTGCTGCGTTCCGTGGGATGCCAAGCGTAAGATCTTGTGGGAGAATTTGGTCCGTCGGTTCGGGTTGTCGCCGGAGCCGACTGCGGCTTTGCTGTGAGGGGAATTCCATGCTGCGACTCTTAGGTCACGCGGCGACGGCTTGTGATGGGCTGACGCGGCGAGAAGTGCTGCGCGTCGGCGGGTTATCGCTTTTTAGTGGTTTGACCCTGCCCCGTTTTCTGGCCGCCAGCAATATCCGGTCCGCGGCGAGCGCCAAGTCGGTGATTCTAATCAACCTGTTCGGTGGCCCACCGCATCTGGACATGTTCGATATGAAACCCGATGCGCCCGATAATATCCGTGGCGAACTCAAGCCCATCGCGACCTCGGTTCCTGGGACGCAAATCTGCGAACTGTTACCCAAGACGGCGCTGCTCATGGACTGGGCGACGCTGATTCGCACGTACTCGCACAAGTATAACAGCCACAATCCGTACAACGTTTTGACTGGATTCGACGGCGGCAAGGACGCGGAGAATTACTTTGCTAAACGGACAGATCATCCCAGCATCGGATCAATTTGCCAGTTTCTGAACGTCGGCCCCGACGATGTGCCTCGCTATGTCACGATGCCGGCCTTTCCTGGATACACGCAGGCGCTGCGGCGAGCGGGACCGTATGGTGGATACTTGGGGAACCGATACGATCCGTTGTTTACCGGGTGCGAGCCGCGTTACGAACGTGAATCGAAGGGCGACTACGATTCCGTGACTCCACTAGGATCCCCAACTCCGCCGTCGCTGGCCGAATTGCCGGGCCTGACCGCCGACCGGCTGGAGAATCGCTTCACGCTTCTGGAGCAGTTCGACCGCGACTTGGCGAAAGTGGAACGGAGCGGAGCGATCGAACGGATGGACGGCCTGAAACTCAAAGCGTTTTCGCTGTTAGCCTCCAGCAAGACGAGGCACGCTTTCGATGTCTCCCAGGAATCGGAAGCCACTCGCGCGGCCTACGGTCCCAGCCTGTGGGGCTCCAGTGTCTTGATCGCTCGCAGGTTGGTGGAAGCCGGTTCAACGTTCGTGACGGTGAATTGGGAAGCGAAACGCGGCAACCATTGGGACTTGCACGAGAATAACTTCGGCATGTTGCGCGCCCAGTTGCCGGTGCTCGACCAACTCACCCATGCGCTGGTGCGGGATTTGAATCAACGCGGGCTGCTGGACCAAACGCTGGTCGTGATCATGGGCGAGATGGGACGCACGCCGC